>JAVBLX010000145.1:0-8140 GCA_031553075.1 Acetivibrio sp. | reverse complement strand
GATAACACAGGTATTGTATCAATCGTTTTCTTTCGCATAATAATGTACCACCTTAATATATAGATACTTCTATTATGCGCTATAAAAGAAAAAAAGGAAATACTTTTATTCATAATTATTTAAGCAATAGTGTACTAGTTAAATTGGCATTTGCCTCTTTTGTAGCACAGTATAACATATCTTTCATTATTCATCAACTTTCTATTTATTATTTTATTTAATTTTTAATTTATCTACGTTTTGTTGATTTTTCTATTGACATATTCTTTTCATAATATATTATAAACATACAGTTTGTTCCAATTAACTCATCATGGCAGAATCAGCTGTTCATTGATAAAAGAACATAAGCGAACGTGATTGAATAAGATAGTAGAAAAAACTGCGGGAGGAAATACATGGCAAATGCAAGGGAACTTAAAGCGTTACCTTCAAAAGTAATTTTACAAGATGGAGATACCGTGATACTTGATAATCTGTCAGAAAAGGATAAGGCGGAGGTATGTTCCAAAATGTGCGAAAACATCAGCCGACGGCTTGGACTCTATTACTCATCCCGTCCTCAGGAATGGACGGTTTTTGTAAATGTGATGTCTTAGACTACCATATAAATACAGAAAGGATTTGAATGGACAACTCGAAATATTACACGACAATGCCGCCAGAAGATTTTTTTGGCGTAATAAAACCGCTGAAACCGGAAAATAAGGCCCTTCCTACTTTTCCTATTCATTGCTTTCCACCGGTAATAGAGCAATATGTCAATGCCGTTTCGCTACATACCCAAACAGCTGCCGATATGGCAGCTGTTATCGCTCTAGGCACTCTTGCTGTAGCGGTGCAGGGCAAATATGCGGTCGAGGGCACACCAGGTTATACAGAACCCCTTTCCCTCTATACTGTTATTGTCGCCTTGCCGTGGACTTGATACGAGGGTATCACTCAAGGGTGCATTGGGAGAACAGGGATTTAAAGGCGGTACACGAGGGGCTACCGAGTGGAATCAGTGGATTGAATCCGAGAAACAGTCTTTAGCAAAAGTAATGGAACAGCACGGCATTCATTGGAAACAGCTGGGAACGCATAATAAGCATTTAAGCGTTTTGGATTATCAAAAACAAGAACGTGGGAAAGAACTCGCCAAAGTAGAGATCGCAATTGATGATAATAGGGATACTTTAGCGGATACACTTTGTCAGCAGACTATGGTAAAGGATAAAATAGAACAGATAAAAAGAAAGGAAGCGGAAATACGCAAGGAGAATGATTTACTAGTTGAAGAAAATGATGATCTTCTCGAAGTAAAAGAAAAGCTCTTGTCCGATAATCTGCTGCTGGAGAAAAAACAGCTGAAACTACAAAATGAGATTAATGAAATAATGGACTCCAAAGCGGTCATGGAAGGAAGCATAAGTACTTATGATAAGGATGAGAAGTGGCAGTTGCCAGAACCCGGAGCCTTTGTTAGTGCTAAAGCATATCGGGATAATAAGGCAAAACCGTTGGTAGAAAAGCTAACGGAAATTGTTAAAAGCCTTACAATAAAATGCATCAACTTAATGAAGGAGATAACGCGGTTAAGGGAAAAAACGGCAAATCAAGAATTTCAGATTAGTCGAATGACTGACAAGCTTCTGGAGCAGACTTTCACTGTTGAAAATTTGCAGGAGAAAGTGGAGGATTTTGAGCGATTACAACGGTTTGTCGGCAAGAACGAGCTTGATAGCATAATGGCAAGCGCAAGAGAGCTGGAATGGTTTGAAGAAGGACAGAATCAGAGTGAAGAGAATTTCAATATGAGCCAATACGAACGATAGGTATGGTAAAACATGAGAAAATAATAATTATAGAATTTCATTTTACACTACCTTTCTTAAATATTTAGATAGAAACAAGCCGTGACTGTTTAAAGTCTCGGCTTTGTTTAGACTCTGTTAAATTTGAATTTTGTCAATCTGCCTTGAAAAAATATGGACCGCAACTGTCCTCATGTGGTTTGATGTAAGTCCATTTTCTCAATGGGTCATAAAAATACATATCAGCATAGTTTAAAGAACTAAATTCGCTCAGCGCCTCAAAGTCCTCTGCGGTAAGCAAATTAGCATTTTTTACCTGATAACATTCATCTGCATAATCAAAAAATAGATACAGTTCGCCCTTTTCAGTAGAATTGAATGACCGACGAGCATCGTCCCCTTGAACAGCAGGCAAAAGATCAAAACTGAATAGATGCCATCTAAACTGGCTGCTATAATGTTTGGCTGCCTGTTTCATTGCCAAGGAAACTAATCCATCAAACTGTCTGTCCCACGCGGAAATAATTGCTGTTCTCTCAGTAGGCTCAAGTAAGACCCCGCGTTCAATTATTTCTTGCACAGTCTGCTTGTACGCATAATCACGAATATGACAATCATAATCCGTGATTTTCTCCATAATCTGTTCTATTAATTCTGTCCTTACGGCTTTTTCCTGCGAATCCGACAACAGCTCAATTTCTTCCTCAAGACGATATAGTTCAGTCAAATTCATTATGCGAAATATGATACTCTCCACCATCTCACCTCTATAACTTATAATTTATTTAAATATCTTTTATTAAAAACAGTTCCATCGGCTGCTCATATCTTGGAATATCTATAACAAAACCTCCACAATCCTTGTATCCTAATTTTCTGTAAAAATGCTGTGCTTCTTCATCAACTTGTGTAGATGTTAAAATCATACTATATCCTTGTGATTTCATATCATCTTCCCAAGGTTCCATAAGTTTTTTCCCGTAACCTTTTCGCTGAAAATTAAAATCAATGAATAGCATTGTACAAAATGGAGTGTTATCCCAAAAAAGATTGTACCTAAGCAATCCTACTGCTTTATTGTTATCTTATAAAATATAACCTCTTTTATCATGAACTTTGTTATAAAATTCTTGTTCTGTCAAGTGCTTATCAAGACTATACCAAAACTCTTTATCTTTTGATTGAACATATCTAATTTCAGTCATTACTTTCACCTCATTAAATCTGATTTGCTAAATTATATCACATGTAAAAAAGAAAGAACAGTATTGAATTCATAAGCACATATTCAATACTGTTCCACTACATATCATCAATTTGATGAGAATCTATCAACTGTCTATAGAAGATAATTCTTTAGCTGTTTGCCAGATATATTTTAAGTTGTTTATAAATAGCTGTTCTTCATTTTCCATCAAAAGAAAATATATTTGACCTTCCAATTCTTCAATATCGTCACAAGTCAATTTGACATTAAGCCATTCTAAATTGATATTATTGATGCATTGATTATAGTAGCTACTGGTTTTAAATGCTTCAAAAAGCTGTGTAAGATTTTTGTTCATTAGAAAATTCTCCCTTTACATATCTTTCTGACCTAACATAATTTCCAACATCAACAACGAGCCAAGGTGAAAACCATAAGTGAATTTCCTATAATTCATCATTTCTGCAATGTAACCGTTAGCTTCATAATATGCTTCAAACAACGCTTTTTGCTCATTCGTAAATTGTTCCGTCAACATGTCTATAATATCATTCCTAACTTTAGTTCTTTTTGCATAATCTGAGTTTTGTTCGAACGACATATTATTATAATTAATCGGCACATCATAAAGTTGTTCTAAAATTGATTGCATTTATCATTCCATCCTTTCTGGATTTTTCCATATATTACCGAAACATTGAAAAGATTTCACAGAATCGAGGGAAATGGCCTATTCAGTATAGTTAACCACTATATCATTTGTAGCATATACTGCATTATATCTGCCTGGAAGGCATATCATATCTCTTTGGTATTTAGAGGCCCTGATGGAGAATTGGCAGCTTCCATGAGATATCTGTCCCAAAGATATTCCATGCCTTACCGGGAAGTAGCTGGTGTTTTAACTGATATTGGGACGGAAGAACTGGGTCATATGGAAATGGTTTCTACCATTGTTCATCAGCTTACCAAGGACCTGACACCTGAAGAAATTGAAAAATCTGGATTCGCCCCTTATTATGTTGACCATACAACGGCATTGTGGCCACAGTCTGCGGGAGGGGTTCCCTTCAATGCAAATCAGTTCCAGTCAAAAGGTGATGCCATTACGGATCTTCATGAGGATATGGCGGCAGAACAGAAGGCAAGAACCACCTATGACAATATTCTGCGTCTGGTGAAAGACCCTGAAATCTGTGATCCGATTCGCTTCTTAAGACAGCGTGAACTGGTGCATTATCAACGATTTGGTGAATCCTTGAGAAAAGTTCAGGATGATTTGAATTTCAAGAACTTCTATGCCTTTAACCCAGAGTTTGACATGAAAGCGGCTTGTCGAGAGAAATAATGTTGTAAAATATGAAGTTTAACGCATACACTATAGGGCTAGAAATAAAATCTGATTGACATTTATGTTCAATCATGTATATTATTCTTAGTAATCAGATTGCAGATACTCGTGAAGCCTGCGATCGGAGGAGGGTGCTGAGGCCCCTCCTCTTTTTTTAACTACAGCATCCTGGCGGCCTTAATACTCATCTTTGCCTTCTTAACCGCAGGTGGATTTATACAATACCGGCACCGGGATATTCAAATTCATGATAACCGCCTTTCAAAACTCCACAAATTCAAAAAAGATGTTAAATATTTAATAAATATTCCTTTTTTTGTGGTAATCATACACTCTTTCTTGTATACTTATATATTGTATACTCTATTTACCACATTTAACACGAAAGGAGCGCTATCACTATTGTTTAACAAATTGCTAAAAGAAAAAGTACTGGAATCAATTGCAGCCGTTTTGCCAATTACTGCAATCGTTTTGTTACTTAGTGTAACGATCTCTCCCTTAACACCTGACACCATGGTTCTGTTTATTTTTGGAGCCTTGATGCTTATCCTGGGAATGGGTTTTTTCACAATGGGCGCAGATATGTCTATGATTCCTATGGGAGAAGGTATGGGAGCCGAAATGAGTAAATCGAGGAAAATTTTTATTTCCCTTTTTGCCTGTCTTATTCTCGGAATCCTGATTACCATAGCAGAACCTGATTTACAGGTATTGGCTAACCAGGTACCCTCCATTCCTAATATGACTCTCATCATGACCGTTGCCGTGGGCGTTGGAGTTTTTCTTCTGATTGCGGAACTGCGAATGCTGTTTCAGATACCACTTTCCTACACTTTGGTATTCTTTTATGCTATTGTATTTATCTTAGCATTTATTGCACCTAATAATTTTGTACCTGTTTCCTTTGACTCAGGAGGTGTCACTACTGGCCCCATTACGGTTCCCTTTATTATGGCACTGGGAATTGGTATGGCCTCCGTACGAAGCGATAAACATTCTAGGGATGATAGTTTTGGTTTGATTGCTCTGTGTAGTATTGGTCCAATTTTATCTGTTTTGCTTCTGGGGATTTTTTACAAACCTTCCGAAACCCTCTTTTCGCCAGTTGTTCTGAATGAATTATCCACTACAAAAGAAGTTGCAAGAGAATTTCTGTTTGGTATACCTGCCTATATGAAAGAAGTCGCCATTGCCCTTCTTCCTATTATTCTTTTGTTTTTCCTGTTTCAGATAATCTTCAGACGTTTTCATAAGCATCAGCTTCCAAGAGTAATTGCCGGTTTGTGTTATACATATCTAGGTCTTGTATTGTTCTTAACCGGAGTAAATGTAGGATTTATGCCGGCCGGACAATTCATTGGGGCTTCCATCGCAGGAAGCAAGCATAACTGGCTTCTGATTCCAATTGGTATGGTTCTCGGCTACTTCATCGTAAAAGCAGAGCCTGCTGTGCAGGTATTAAAAAAACAAGTAGAAGAAGTTTCCAATGGTTCCATTACCGAGAAATCCATTGAACACAGTTTATCCATTGGAATCGCTATTTCCATAGGATTGGCTATGGTGCGTATTTTAACCGGCGTTTCCATTATGTGGTTCTTAATTCCCGGATATGCAATTTCCCTAATTATGACATTTTTTGTACCACAGATTTTTACCGGTATCGCCTTTGACTCTGGCGGCGTGTCCAGTGGTCCGATGACTGCCACCTTCCTTTTACCAATGGCAATGGGAGCTTGCGAGGCGGTAGGTGGCAATATTCTTACGGATGCCTTTGGTATCGTCGCCATGGTAGCTATGACACCTCTTTTGACCATTCAGCTCTTAGGCCTTGCCAGTAAGCTGCGGGTACACCTGGAGAAAAAACGAATCCCCGAGCAGATGGAGGAGTTGGAAGATATTGTCATTTATTTTGACGAAGTATAGGAGGTCACATTGTTGAAAAATATAGAACCCATGAAATTGATGATTACTATCGTAGAATTAAAGCATGACAGCTTCATTGAATCGATCTATAATGAACAGGGTATTCATTGGCAATATCGGTGTACTGGTCATGGAACCGCTTCCTCTGACCTGCAAAATGTCCTTGGCTTCGAAACAACAGAACGGGAAATTTTGTTAAGCATGGCTACGAAGTCCACCATAGAGCGCCTCATGTATGATCTTAACAATGATTTGCGTTCCACCGTAAATGCAAAAGGAATTGCCTTTGATATGCCGCTGACTGGAATCAACAGCCTGTTAGCGATGAAATTAATGGAATATGATGAAAAACAACCGGAACGGGAGGAAATAAATATGCCACAAAGTGCAACCCACAGTTTAATACTGGTTTCAGTAAAACAAGGATTTTCCGACGAGGTTATGGATACCGCCAAAGCAGCAGGTGCAAGAGGCGGCAGTATTATCCGTGGTCGAAGACTCGGCGATGAGGAGCGGGAACAATTTTATGGTTTCACCCTTCAGGGTGAGCAGGAAATCATCTTAATGGTGGTTCCAACCAGCATCCGCAACCGGGTTATGGATGACATTAATGCAAAACACGGCGTGAAAGCACAGGGTGGAGCCTTTGTTTACTCCCTTGGGGTTGACCATGTGGTACAACTGACTTAATACCCCTGTGGTATCCGGCCATCCGAGTACCCGTTCCATCAAAATTCTTGTTTATAAATTAAGGATTAAAAGCCTCATCAAGCATTTACTCAAATTTTTGTGGCAAATGCTTGACGAGGCTAACTTTTTAGTTCCAAATTAGTACCACAGTTCGCAACAAGAGGGCTAAGCAATCGCTCAATCCTCTTATTTACCAAGATTTTTCAATTGACAAATCCCCTGTGTCATCGTCCCCATCGGGCAATATACACACCATGAACGTGGCTTAAACAGAACCATTGTAACCAATCCTAAAAGGGTTGAGGTAAGCATAAGACTATAAAAACCAAAAGCAAATTGTGCCACCCATGGTGTCACTCCACCACCATAGGCCCAGTGCCATGGTACATTAATAGTCCAGAATAATTTAACAAATTCCTTTAAGGAGCCAACTCCCGTGAATACCAGATAAGTGGAAAAAATCATATTTCCAAACATAGCCATAAAAAAGATTAAAAAGCCATAACGGAACCCTTTACTGCGGATAAAAGCAGGAAGCCTCTTGTTACGTGACAGCTTGAATTTCCTGCCCAGCAAGTCAAAAATCTGCCCTCTCCCGCAATAATGGCGGCAATAAGACTTAGTTCCCCGAATAAGGGAAATTGCCAGTGGCACAACAAAGCAAATCAATCCCAGCCAGCCAAACAAAATATTTACAAATCCCAACATCAGATAAATGGTGGATGCAATCCACAAATACTCATTCCATTTCTTCTTCGCTTTCATGAACGGTTCTCCTCCATATAAATAATTGATGCCGGGCAGGCATTTTCACATAACTTACAGCCTACACACAAAGAGGTCTCTACCTGCGCAAAGCTTCCTTTGTATATGCTGATTGCTCCTTTTCTACATACATTGGCACACGCACCACAAGCAACGCAAAATTGCTTTGGTACAGTTGCCGTCTTTCTGATCTGACTCATATCAAGTCCTCCTATCTATCTCCTAGTGTACCATCTTCTAAATAACTGGACCTATCGGTGAGGTTGATTTTTCGAGAGTACGGATGAAAAAACGTAGGTGTAGCGGGCTACACTGAGGCTTTTTCATTCGTGCTCTCGGGAAATCAGACCAGCGAATGGTCTAGTTATTTAGAAGATGGTGCACTAGACGCAACTATACCAAAGC
>JAVBLX010000115.1:0-4985 GCA_031553075.1 Acetivibrio sp. | reverse complement strand
GATAATCAGGAAAGCAAACAAGATATCCTAAATAATATACTAAAGCGAGAAGAAGAGGGGATGAAGAACCCCAAAAGCTCCATGGTCAGCTATACGGTTACCTCCCAAAATGCAATGGGATTTGTTTATAATAATCCACATGAGGATTTTAATATTGCCAGTGTACTTATTCTTGACCAGAAAGACCTGTTTTCTGGTCAGGAAACGATTATTCAATTAATTGGCGGTCTGCTTTTGATTGTTATACCGATTATTTGTTTTTTTATCTGGTATTTTCAGAAAAATGTTACGGTTCCAGTGGAGTCTTTGGTGGCAGCATCAAAAGAAATCAGCAAGGGACAGCTTGGGAATCAGATACGTGTCAATCCCAATTTGGTTTATAACGAAGAGTTTTCCTACTTGATTTCGTCTTTCAACGAAATGTCAGGACAGATTAAGTATTTGTTTGAATATGCCTATAAAGAAGAACTGGCCAGAAGAGACGCACAGATTTTGGCGCTCCAATCCCAGATAAACCCCCATTTTCTGAATAACACATTGGAAATGATGAACTGGCAGGCAAGAATGGCGGGAGATGTAAGTGTATCCAAAATGATAGAGGCTTTATCTACACTTTTGGATCACACCATGAATCGGGAAAATAAGAAATTGGTCAGTCTGGCAGAAGAGGTTCGGAGTGCAGATGCCTATCTTTACATTATTTCCATGCGTTTTGGACAGCGACTTCAGGTGCAGAAAAACATTGATGAGAGTTTGCTTCAGATGAAAGTGCCACAGTTGATTCTTCAGCCTATTTTGGAAAATGCTGTGGTCCATGGAGTAGAAAGCACCAAACGTGGTACAATCTGGATTAATATTTATGATAAAGAAAAGCGTATTGTAATGGAAGTTCTCAATACCGGTGAAGACATGACAGAAGAAGCCCAAAACAGGGTAAACAAGATTTTAAATGGCGAATTGGAAATCAAACGAGGAGTCGGGGAGAGTACCTCTCTGGGGATACGTAATGTAAACCAGCGGATTCAGTTGATTTATGGTGAAAGCTTTGGCCTTACCGTAAAGCCATATTCAGACAAGATTACGGCAGCGGTGATAGAGATTCCAAAGGATTGGGAGGGAATATAGCAAGATTGAACAAATAATGTCAAGACCGACTAATGCTATTTGTGTAATGTGTAGCTATAATAGAATCATACCGAATGAGATAAAGCGAGTTCGGGAGAAACCATTACATATTTTTTTAAGGAGGAAATATAATGAAAAAAAGCAAAAAAGCGCTTTCACTTGCTCTTGCACTGGTTCTTTCCATGAGTATGATGGCCGGATGCGGAAATAGTGCATCAAACAGCGGTTCACAAGGGGAAACAGCAGAAACACCAAAAACAGAGGATGCAGCACCAGCAGCAGACACCAGCAACGAGGATGCAGCTCCAGCAGCTGATGCAGAATGTACTTTAACCGTAGTTACCATGATGGGTGGAACTGACCCTAATACAGAAAAATTCCATGCAGTAATTGATGAGTTCAAAACAACCCATCCAAATGTAACCATCGAAGATAACTCTGCAGTTGCAGACAACGACTGGAAAGTTCAGGTTGAAGCAGACTTCGCTATGGACAATGAGCCAGACGTAATTCAGTACTTTACGGATGCAACCGCTACAAACATTTTACAGACTAATAAGATGGTACCTCTTGCTGATATGCAGGCAGCTAATCCTGAAATCGCAAAAAATACATCTGCAGTTGCTTTAGAGCAGACCAAATCTCCAATCGATGGAGTAAACTATGCAGTTCCAACCACAGGTTACTGGGAAGGATTATTCTGCAACAAAGATTTATTTGAACAGTACAATGTAGCACTTCCAACCGATTGGAACAGCTTATTAGAAGCAGTTAAAGTATTCAAAGAAAATGGCATTACTCCAATCGCTGTATCTTTAAATACCGTACCACATTACTGGATCGAGTTCTTAATGTTAACCGCTTCTACCGTTGACGAATTCGTAACCGTTCCAACTGACGTTCCACAGAGCTGGGTAGATGGATATGCTAAATTCAAAGAACTTTATGATGCAGGCGCATTCCCAGTTGACGTAGCAACCATTGACAATGATATGGCTGGAAATCAGTTTAAAGAAAAGAAAGCTGCTATGCAGTTAGATGGTTCCTGGTATCTGAATGGTATTCCAGATCAGGACAACACAGTCGTTATCGCTTTCCCAAAATGGGATGGTGCTAAATCTCCAGAAGGTGCAGCAATCCAGGGATATTCTTCAGGCTTCTATATCACCAAAAAAGCTTGGGATGACCCAGCAAAGAGACAGGCAGCTCTTGACTTCGTACTTGCTAACACAAACGATGCTCAGGTTATGAAATATTGGGGCGGAAACGGCGCTTGTTCCGTACCAGTTCCAGAAGGTGGAGACTTTACACCACTTCAGGTATCCGGTGCAGCTTATGCGGCAACGATTACCAACCCAGTTGGACCTACTGACTCCAGAATTTCTACCGAAGCTTATGGTGCATTGATTAGCAATGCGTTACCAGTAGCAACCGGAAAAATGACTGCAGAAGACGCAATTAAAGCAATGTTAGAAATTAACAACAGATAATTTGCAACCGAACAGAGGGGTATCTTATTTTTACCCCTCTGTTTTTATGAAAAAGAAAGGCGTGAACCCTATGCTGTACAAGAAAAAATGGCCATTACTTGTTTTTTTAATACCTGGTTTGACTTTTATGGTAGTCTTTTTATATTATCCATTTCTCTCCAATATAACCAACAGCTTGTATGAAATGTCAAGCGTAGTGAAAATGCCGGGACAGGAATTAAAGTATATCGGATTTAAAAACTTTGAAAATATGTTTAAAGATTCTTATGTTCGTATTGCATTACTTAATTCAGTTAAAATGATGGTTCTAACCATTGTATTCCAGGTTGGTCTTGCTCTGTTATTTGCTATCTTAGTAAATAACATCAAAAAGGGACAGCAGATTTTTCGGACAATATACTTCTTCCCAGTCGTAATTGCCGCTTCTGCGTTAGGACTTCTCTTTAAACTTTTTTATGATTACAATGGTGGTATGTTGAACCAGTTCTTAATCAATATGGGAAAAGAACCAGTTATGTGGCTTTCAGAGGAACTGGCTTTCTGGATGGTTTCCATTCCAGTTATTTGGAGCTATGTTGGATTTTATTTTGTTATTATTCTGACAGGAATCTGTGATATTTCAGAAGATGTTTATGAAGCGGCTGCAATTGACGGCTGTACAAAATTTAAAAGTACATTTTACATTACCCTTCCACTTTTAAGAGGTGTTCTCTGTACCTGTGTTACCTTAGGTGTAACCGGAGCACTCAAGGTATATGATTTACCATGGATGCTGGTAGAGAAGGGTGCACCAAATGGAACTACTCACTTCCTTGGTACCTATATGTATCAGACCGCATTTGTTAACAATAACTTTGATTATGGTTCTGCTCTTGGACTACTTATGGTAGTGGTTGGAGTTGTTGTGGCAAAAGGTGTTGACTTCATATTGAAGCCAGATAAGAACTTATAGGAGGTGTTGAAATGAAAATAGGAACATATAGAAGAAAACCATTTAAAATTTCTTCCTTGATTATATATGCAGTGCTGACACTCTGGGGACTTACAACGGTATATCCGTTCTTGTGGGTGTTTTTAAACTCCTTCAAGCCATCCCAGCAAGTAATTTCCGATTCCTTCAGTCTGCCTTCCAGTTTTGACTTACTAAATTATGTGACGGCATTTGAACGGGTAAATATATTAAATGCTTACCGAAGCAGTTTGATTATTTCTGGCAGTGTTATGGTAGCTGTTATGATTCTTTCCACGATGATGGCGTTTGCCATGACCCGGTATCAGTTTATGGGAAAAGGTTTTCTTGATGGAATGATTAAAGCTAGTTTGATGTTCCCAGTGTTTGCAACGATTATTCCGGTTGTGGCGATGATGGTAAAGGCTGGTTTTATTTCCAGCGGAAATCTGATCGCTGCGATTTTACCACAGATTGCTGGAAATTTAAGCTTTGCGGCCATTGTTATGATGGGGTTCTTACGAGGATTACCGTTAGAGATGGAAGAGGCGGCTTATATGGAAGGTGCTGGAGTATTTAAGGTATTTACTAAAATTATTGTACCGTTATGTAAGCCATCTTTGGCAACGGTTGCGATTTTCTGTTTCTTGTGGTCTTATAATGATTTGTTTACCCAGTCATTGTTGGTTCGTAAGAAAACTCTATATCCAATCTGCCGTCTGTTGAAGGAAATCAGTTCTATTTATGGAACGGACTATGGATTGATGGCGGCGGCGGTTACCTTAATTGTAATACCGGTTATGATTGTATATATTCTGCTTCAGAAAAACATTGTAAAAGGATTGACAGCAGGAGCAGTGAAAGGATAAAATGAATCGTACATCGTTCTCTTTTGAGAGGGGTGTACGATTTTTTATGAGGAGCCAAATTAATATGAAAAGGTCGGGTGAAGCATGTTTAAGGTAATTATAATTGACGATGAGCCTATTATTGTAGAAGGTATCTCTAAGATGGTACCTTGGGAACGTTTTGGTTGCGAGATTGTGGCAACTGGAGAGGACGGAATAGAAGGCGGTAAGCTGATTCGGGAACATAATCCGGATATTGTATTTTCGGATATTGCCATGCCTGGACAAAATGGTCTGGATATGATTGCTGGAATAAAGTCAGAATTTCCAGAGTTACAGCTTTGTATTCTAACGGGTTATCGTGACTTTGATTATGCTCAGCAAGCTATCCGACTGGGCGTGACGCGATTTCTTTTAAAGCCTTCCAACATGGAGGAAATTGAAGAAGCACTGGAAACTATGACGAAACGTCTTAAGGAAGTATATAAAGATAGGGATAATCTCAAAGTTAATATCAAAGATAAAGATGGCACTAGTGATTCTTTCGATGAAAATACTTCGAAAACAGGGGTT
>JAVBLX010000050.1:0-4429 GCA_031553075.1 Acetivibrio sp. | reverse complement strand
AATTTTTATAATGCCAATTATCGCAGTGCCAAGGCGGAATTAACTTACATTTGCCGGGAAGGAAAACAGACCTGGCATCCCCGACTTACCTTTTTCGGTTTTCGTTACCTAAAACTGGAGGAGTTTCCGGGAGAAGCAGTGCCAGAGCAGTTTACTGCCATTGCTGTGTATTCGGACATAAAACAGACCGGGCATTTGAAATGCTCCAATCCAGATTTAAACCAGCTTTTTTCCAATGTATTCTGGGGACAGCGGGGAAATTTCCTTGATGTGCCTACCGATTGTCCGCAGAGAGATGAACGACTTGGCTGGACGGGCGATGCGGCGGCATTTGTGAAGACGGCATCTTTTAATTTTGATGTGGAACAGTTCTTCCGCAAGTGGCTCCATGATTTAAGTGCCGACCAAAGGGAAAACGGAGCAGTGGGTCAGGTTATTCCGGACTACCTTCCAGAAGGGGAAGCAAGTGCTGCCTGGGGTGATGCGGCAACGATTTGTCCGTGGGAAATCTATCTTACCTATGGTAATAAACAGGTGCTGAAAGACCAATTTTCCAGTATGAAAAAATGGGTTGATTATATCACTCAGACTACCACAACTCCATTCCTGTGGACAGGCGGTGAACATTTTGGTGACTGGCTTGGTCTGGATGCTCCTTCTGGCAGCTATAAAGGTTCCAGCAGGGAAGAATTTATTGCAACTGCTTACTATGCTTATTCCACCGGTCTGGTCATAAAAGCCGGAAAGGTATTAGGGGAAGATGTTAGGGCTTATGAGGATTTGCATCAGAAGATTCGAAATGCCTTCCGGGAGAACTATCCGGATTATCGAACTCAGACGGAATATACGGTAGCGGTATGGTTTGAGCTGGCAGAGGATTTGGCAAAATCAGCAGGGGAGCTGGCGGAAAAAGTCAGACAGGATGGCTGTAAGCTGCAGACTGGGTTTGTGGGAACTACATTCCTCCTTCATGCTTTAAGTAAATATGGATATGCAGAACTTGCTTATCAGCTCTTGCTGCGCAAAGAATATCCTTCATGGCTTTATGCTGTGGATAAAGGAGCGACTACGATTTGGGAGCATTGGGATGGTATCATGGAGGATGGTGGTTTCTGGAGTACGGATATGAACTCCTTTAATCATTATGCTTACGGTGCAGTGGCTGGCTGGGTATATGAAGAAGCCGCAGGAATTCAGAGAGTGGAAGAAGCCCCTGGGTTTGAACGGGTTCGGATTGCCCCAAAACCAACCAAACAGTTGGAATGGCTGGAGGCATCCATCGAAACTGAAAAGGGAATCATCTCTTCACGATGGTCGTGGTCGGGAGAAGTGGTTAAGTTTGAAATTGAAAGCTTGGTTCCTGCGGTGATTTGCATTGGTGATACCGAGCAGGAAGTAAAACCTGGCAAATATATTTTTTGGAGTAAATAAGGTATGTGCAGGTGTGCATAGATAGGAGAAAAGGCAGACAGTTCAACTTAGTGGATACCAGCTTTACCACTAAGTTAGGTCTGCCATTGGAGTTGGTTTAAAAAGATCGTGAGAAAGTATTACTAATCTATTGCAGGTGTATTGAACTTCTTACAGGAAATTTTTGGTGCTGAAGGGTATACTTTTGTGTAACATTTATGGCTGTATCAGCGAAAAAGTTGATGATTAACGGAGTTGTATTGGCTGTAAAGTGAGTGAGATAACTGAACGACTATATATTATTTGAGAGGATTAACCGATGAGAATTGCCGTATGTGATGATAACCCATATGATATAGAGAAGGTTGAACGTGTATTAGAAAAAATGACATCATTTGATATTGACTATGATGTGTTTCAAAATGCATCCAGTTTGCTGGAACAACTGGAAAACAAGGAATTTTACCAAATCTATCTATTGGATATTGAAATGCCAGAAATCACAGGTTTGCAGCTGGCACTTAAGATTAGGGAAATGGATTTAAAAGCTCTGTTTGTCTTTATAACCAGTTATGATCAATACATGAAAGATACATTTCGAGTTGTTACTTTTGATTTTTTGAATAAGCCTTTGCAGGATAAAGAATTGGAAGCAGTTATTTTCAGAGCTAGCGAATACTTGAATCTTACAAAACAGAACTTTGTTTTCAGCTACAGACAGAATCAAATTGTTTTAAATTGCGATGAAGTTCTATTTATTGAAAAAAGTGGGAGGCAGGCTATTATCCACACAGGCGATAGGGAGTTCAAGGCAAATTTGACTTTGGCCGAGATATGGAATCGCCTGGATAAAAAATTATTTGCACATACACATGCTTCCTATATTATTAATCTTCAATATATAAGAGAGATTCAAAGGGATTGCGTTATACTGAAAAATGGTAGAGAGCTGGCTATATCCCGGGCGCATAAACAGTCCTTAAAGGAAAAGTATATGACATTTCTTTTAGAGGGAGGTGCAAAATGATTTATTTTTGTATTGATTTATTTGTATGTATATTTGAAGTTTTGGTTTATAAAAGGTTTCTAAATTCTTTTATTGGTCGGCAGAAAGTAAATGACGGGGTTTCCTTTGGAAGCCTCTTTGCTTTGGCAAGTATTTGGGCATTTGTTGGTAAGTTCAATATTCCTATCTTGAATTTTGCCTGTATGCTTCTGGTTTTTATATTGTATATTACGGAGTATGATTCGCGAGTTCGTCATAAAGTGGTATTGGTTCTATTATATGTAGGAGTAGGATTTTTGGTGGAACCGATTGGATACGTTGTTCTTCAATTATTAAAGGAAACAGAAGCATCCACTGACTTGAGATACTATTTTGTTATGATTTTGTCCACTGTATTTAGGGCTATCATTGTCGAGGTTTTTTGCATAATGAAACGAAAGAAGGATATTTATGCGGAACACCTCCCAGAGGAAACAACTTATGTTTTGGTTTCTGTTCCAGCTATTAGTATTGTATGTTGTTGCCTGTTGATAAAAATAGTAGATATAAATATTACCTCAGAAATTGCTATGTTATGTATGGCAGTCATGATAGCAATTATTTTATGCAACTATCTGATATTCTATATGATGCATCGGTATTCTGTATTGATGAGGGAAAAGCATGAAAGTGAACTGTTTATAAAGGAACAAAAATTTAATGAAGATTTCTATAATGAAATTCAAGAAAACTTTGAGACAATCCAGGGAATTCGCCACAATATTAAAAACCAGCTTTTAGGTATTCGGGATACGTTGGAACAAGCAGGAGGAGTAAAAGCAAAAGAGAAGCTTGATGAAATATGTGGGGAGCTGGACAATCAGGACGACTGGGTAATTACCTCCAATGCGGTCATTAACTCTATCTTGAAAAGTAAAGTCAATATCGCTAAACGGCATGATATACGGATGGAGATAAAAATCCAAGTGCCAATGGAGTTAAGCGCTGACTGCGGAGATATTGGGATTTTGTATGGTAATCTTTTGGACAATGCCATTGAAGCATCCAGTAATGTGCCAGTACATAAGCGATATATATACCTGGAAAGTAAATTCAAGGACAGGTCTTTACTTTTGAAGATCATTAATAGTAAAGCACCAGATCAAAATAGCGATTTGGTGACAACCAAAAAGGATAAAAAGCGTCATGGCCGAGGAATCCAAAGTGTCAGGAAGATAGTGGACAAGTATAATGGTGTTGTTCTATTTCAAGATAAAAAGGACTATTTCGAAGTGACGGCTGCATTGAATGGAGTTGAATTGATCAAATAAATGACCAATTGTTACAGATAATTGTCTATCTGTGACACTTGTCCGAAAAAGCGCTTTTTTTGTGGTATGATTGAGAAGCAAAAAAATTACGAGGAGGAGTTCTCAATGAAAAGAACACAAATAAGCAAAATAGTATTGATTATATTAAAGGGGTTAGCAGCCGTAGCTCTGATGATTACCACTGCCAATGTGGCATCTGCCTGCTGGTATGTACTTGGTCAGGATGAGCTTCCGGAAGGGGCAGAAAGGTTGCGTAAATTCTGATGGAAAAATTATCGAAAGAGCTAAGCTATCAGTTGCTGGCATGGGGGATCATCGATCATGATGATATCCCCATCTACCAATATGGGATACTCAATGGAATGATAATTATAATTAATCTGCTGACGGCATTAGTCATTGGTTTTTTTACAGGAAGTGTAGTGGATATATTGGTGTTTTTGGCTGCATTTATATCTTTAAGAAGTTTTACTGGCGGGGTTCATTTAGATAGTAAGTTGCTTTGCTATATTGGTTCCAGTCTGATTTTGCTGATACCTGCTTATATGGATGAACTTGGGATGATAATTAGTGATAGTATTGGAGGGTTGGCTAATCCTGTGGGGTGGTTGCTTCTTGTTATTGCTATTGTTACGATCTTATGTCTTATGCCCATGGATAGTAAAAAAAGAAAGTTGGATAGGGCAGAGAAAAGAAGATTTCG
>JAVBLX010000091.1:0-8743 GCA_031553075.1 Acetivibrio sp. | reverse complement strand
TCGACCCGCAAAGGGCCACTGTCTAGTGGATTCGTCTTAGAACCCCTTAACCTGCGGAACTGGAGTGTTTTCCACCACCAAGTCTCTTTTCTGCGCCCTTTCCATTGCCCCTCATCCAGCGTACGGGTTCCATCACCCATTTTGTCACCTAACTCCCAAGATGGTTGTTTCAGGTTGGTGTGAACAGTAACAGTCAGTAAATGTAAAATAAGGCCATGAACCATGGTGCATCTGGTTCATAGCCAATATTTATAAAACTTATCTTCTACTCTTACTAAGGTAATTCTTAATTCCTGGAACGGAAACATGTGTATCCACTACTTCCCCATTTAGTACAATCAAGGTTGGTGCCTGTCGTATTCCATACTTTTCAACCAAGTCCTCATTTTCCTCGGCCAATGCTATTTTATAATCCACATTAGCACTTTCCAACATTGATTCTGCTGTCTTACAGTTTGGACAGGTTCTTGTTACAAAGAGAATACGGTTGGCATCTCCTTCATAGGCTTTTGCTATTTGAGAAATATTTTTCGCTTGAACCGGATTATCTGCTTTCACTTCCTTTTTCAACACTGGTACACTGTTTAAAGCAGTCTCATCCATCTTATACAAGTTTCTCTCCTTGTACTCCTGGCTCTTTCCTTCATTCCAATTCTGTACCGGACGATAATATCCCGTAATCCGGCTATAAACCTCTGTCTTCACACCACATTCCGGACAAATATAATGTTCTCCTGTTATATAACCATGCTCTTTACAAATAGAATAGGTTGGAGAGATGGTGTAATATGGCAATTTATAGTTCTCTGCTATCTTGCGAACCAGGGTTGCAGCAGACTGCCAGCTTGGCATCTTTTCGCCAATAAACGCATGGAATACGGTTCCGGAGGTATAGAGAGTCTGGATATCATCCTGAACATCCAGGGCTTCAAATATATCGTCGGTATAGCCCACAGGCAGGTTAGAGCTGTTGGTATAATATGGCACATCTTCGTTTGAGGAAGCGGTTCTGATGTCTGGATACCTTGCTACGTCGTGCTTTGCCAGACGATAAGAGGTAGATTCTGCCGGTGTTGCTTCCAGGTTATAAAGATCGCCATATTGTTCCTGGTAATCGGCCAGACGGTTTCTCATATGGTTTAATACTTCTTTGGCAAATCTTTGGGTAGATTCATGGGTCATGTCTTCCTGTAACCATTTTGCATTTAAGCCCACTTCGTTCATACCAATAAGTCCGATGGTGGAAAAATGGTTATTGAAAGTACCCAAATAACGCCTTGTATATGGATATAAGCCTTCATCTAAAAGCTTGGTTATGATAGTCCGCTTCACTTTTAAAGAACGGGCGGAAATGTCCATCATTTTATTGAGTCTCTTATAAAAATCATCTTTGTCCTTTGAAAGATATGCTATTTTAGGCAAGTTGATGGTAACAACGCCTACCGATCCTGTACTTTCTCCACTTCCAAAAAATCCACCGGACTTTTTACGCAGCTCACGGAGATCAAGACGCAGACGACAGCACATACTTCTTACGTCACTTGGCTCCATTTCACTGTTGATGTAATTGGAGAAATATGGGGTTCCATATTTTGCTGTCATTTCAAACAAAAGGCGATTATTTTCCCGGTCGGACCAGTCAAAATCACTGGTGATGGAATAGGTTGGAATTGGATACTGGAAACCTCTGCCGTTGGCATCTCCATCAATCATAGTTTCAATAAATGCCTTGTTAATCATGTCCATTTCTTTGGTACAATCTTTATATTTAAAGTCCATTTCCTGACCACCTACAATGGCATTCATCTCAGCCAGGTCGGCAGGAACGGTCCAGTCTAACGTAATATTGGAAAATGGTGCCTGGGTTCCCCAGCGGCTCGGTGTATTTACGCCAAATACAAAGGATTCGATGCACTGTTTTACCTGTTTGTAGGTGAGATTATCCACTTTTACAAAGGGCGCCAAATATGTGTCAAAGGATGAAAAGGCTTGTGCGCCTGCCCATTCATTCTGCATAATTCCAAGGAAATTTACCATCTGGTTGCAGAGTGTGGATAAATGAGCGGCCGGTGCGGAGGTAATCTTACCCGGGATACCACCTAAACCTTCCTGAATCAGCTGTTTTAAGGACCATCCTGCACAGTAGCCGGTGAGCATGGAAAGGTCATGGATGTGAATATCTGCATTCCGATGTGCATTGCCGATTTCTTCATCGTAGATTTCAGAAAGCCAGTAATTGGCTGTAATTGCACCAGAATTGCTGAGAATCAATCCTCCTACTGAATAGGTAACGGTAGAGTTTTCTTTCACTCTCCAGTCTGATAGGTGAACGTAATTATTTACAATCTCCTTGTAGTCAAGGATGGTTGATTTCATGTTTCGAATTTTTTCTCTCTGTTTTCGATAGAGAATATAGGCTTTGGCTACATCGGCATAACCGGATTGTTCTAAAACAGCCTCCACACTGTCCTGAATATCTTCTACCTGAACCATGGAATTTACAATTTTAGCCTCATAATGGGCTGTTGCTTTTAATGCCAGCATGTCAATTATATTTCTATTATATTGCTTGTCCTGGGCATCAAATGCTCTCGTTATTGCCTCTCCTATTTTCTCCAAATCAAATTCTACAACTTTACCATCTCTTTTTAATACCTGATACATTATATTCCCTCCCATGTCATTGCACATAAAAAAGCTTCTCCAAAAGCTTCTTTTTCGACATACTTCTGGAAAGATTTCCCTGCCTTTTTACATTAGCATAAGCGATTCTTATTGTCAATAAAAAAAGCACAAGATATAGTGCAAATATTTTTCATTTAGACTAAATATAGTTTTAAAATCGGGGTTTTACAGTTATATTGCTCTTTTGACTAATTTCCCCGCAGCTTTTCCACCTTCCAAATCATTCTCTATTCTATGCTTTACCCAGTTTTTTAGATTCCCCGCAGTTGAACCGTCGATATATATGGTAGTAATATGCTCTTAAATTCATGCATTTTTTCCTCTTCCCACGAGTGAAGTCCTGGCTGAATGACATCTCCTGAATCCACAAAGCTTTGAAGGAAATAAGCCTGTGCTCCTGAGAGCCATTTTCCAATGTGGGTGAAATCTTCCTCTTGATGGAATTCCTTAACGACTGTGGTGCGAAACTCATAAGGAGTGCTGCCGGTCATAAGTAAATCAACACTTTCCTCTACCTTTGAAAACAACATCGATGAAATTCCCACTGTTTTTTCATACTTTTGTGGGGAATTTTTAATGTCCATTGCAACATAATCAATTAAGCCATCCTGGATGAGGTTTTTCATTATTTCCGAAAAAAAGCCGTTTGTATCTAATTTAATGAGAAAGCCCAACTCTTTGATTTGCCTCAGGAACAAGCTGAGATCCTGTTGCAATAATGGTTCTCCTCCGGTTATACACACTCCATCCAACAGTCCTGTTCTCTTTTTCAAAAATGCAAGAATGTCCTGTTCTTCAAATTCTTCTGATTCTCCCTCTCTCTCCCAGAATACCAAGGAACGATTATGACAAAAGGGGCAACGTAAGTTGCACCCTTTTGTGAATATGGTCGCGCACATTTTACCTGGATAATCCAAAAGAGACGTTTTCTGGAGTCCTGCTATTTTCATACTTGGTTCCCCTCTATGCGCTATTGCGCAGATACCTTTATTTTGTAACCGTAATTTTGCAGGTAGCCTTCTTGACCACACTTCCATAAGTCGCCGTAACTGTAATCGTTGCCTTTCCTTTTTTCAATGCTGTTATCTTGCCAGCAGCAGTTACCTTAGCCACAGCTTTATTATTACTTTTATAGGTTAATTTTGCATAAACACCCGTTTGTGTCAGGGTTGGTTTCAATTGATAGGTCTTCTTTACCTTTAATGTCTTTTTCGCAGCTGGTAGTACTACTTTTTTTAGCACCGGCACCGTAACTTTTTCTGATTTTATGGTTTCATTCCCTTGGGAATCCATCATATACAGAGTATAGGTCTTGGTTGCTTTGGTAAGAATGGTAGTGGAATTTTCAGTCAGTGGTATTCCTCCACCATTCCTGAAGTAGTCCAAATCCATCGTCCCTTCCTCAAAGAGCAAGGTATAATTCTGGTTGAACGGATTATCTACATTTATTGTAAATTTTTTATTATTGGAATTTTTTACATTTATTATTTTAGTCGTAAATTCCAGTTTACCACCATCATAATTTAGCGCACCCGCCACACTTAAATATGCATTGTCTGCCACCATTCCACCAATGACATCCGGATGAGTGCTGCCACCAAGTATCATCTCTTTCATAATCGCACCACTTAGTCCACCATAGTAAGAGGATAGATAAGCGGCCGTACCAGTGACAAAGGGCGCTGCCATGGATGTTCCAGTCATGAAGCCATACTCTCCTGCTGATGTATGAGCAGAATCTACATATGTACTGGCAATCAATGTTCCCGGTGCGGCAATGTCAACGTTTTGTCCATAACAGGAGCTTGGATCCACCTGCCCGCTTACATTAGTATTGGCTACGGAAATAACATTCTCCAAGTCATAACTGGCAGGATAAACAGGAGTCTCATCGATATTAAATCCCTTTCCATTTGTTGCATCTCCGCCATTACCCGCTGCACATACAAATAACATAGAGGAATTCTTGATTTCATTATACAAAGCAGTACTGTCAAAACCGATCAATCCCAAGCTGAGATTGCATATTTTTGCACCATTTGCTTCTGCATAATGAATACCATTAATAATATCCGCAACCGTACATTCCCCTACATTATTCATTACTTTTACAGACATTATTTTTATATTCTGGGAACTTGCCACACCGGATACCCCGATTCCATTATTCGTAACTGCGCCTATAATACCAGCTACATGAGTACCGTGCAAATCAACAAAACTTCCCTTTGTATCCATTTCATAATTACAGATGGCATTACTGTTGCTGCTAAAATTCCACCCATAATAGTCATCAACGTATCCGTTCCCGTCATCATCAACTCCGTTATCCGAAATCTCGCTACTGTTTGTCCACATATTAGTCGCCAGATCCGCATGCATATAATCAATTCCTGTGTCAAGCACCGCCACCACTACTTCACTATTGGCACCTGTGCCATAGGTCCAGGCTTCTTCTAAACCAATGCTTACACCCGGATCATAATAAGCCCACTGACGATCACTGTACTCATCATTGGTATAAAACATCTTTATCGGGTAATTAGGTTCCACACACACAACCTGGTCGTTCTCTGCCAAGGCTTCAATGGTTTTTTCTAAATCTGCTTCCTTTTTCACCGTAACATAAGAACAATTGTCTGTGAGCTTTTCTTCGACCACACCTTCTGGCAATACCTGGTCTATTTCGTTTCCTTCTTCATATACGACAATAAGCTCCGGAGTTTGGTACTGGTCTACATCGGTAACACAATTTGTCTCTGAAAGAGCAGCCTTCGTTGTCAGTTCCCTGACTTCTTGCCCATAAGAAGTCGCCGCTGGTGAAATAAGACTTATCAGCAAGCAGAAAGCAATCACAAAGCTTATCATTCTTTTTTCATGCATTCTTTTTTCATGCATTCTTTCTCTATCTGTATTCGCCCTATCTGCATTCTCCATATCCGCATTCTCCATATCCGCATTCTCTCTATCCGTACTCTTTCTATCCGTACTCTTTCTATCCATTCCTTGCTCCCATCTACATCCATACAAATCAGTAAAAATTGAAACAAAACTTTCAACCTTCAAACCTTGCCACAGGCGGCACAAACAATTATTATAGAATACGCCTTAGCATTTCGTAAACGCCACTCTTTGTCTTTACACCGACTCCATCTATAAAAACTGTTACAAAATAAATTTTACTATAAGAGTTGGCCTTGCTTCAAAAGATGCCACACATTTATAGATAAAACATATTTTGTAACAGTCTCCAATCCTTTGATTATAAAACTTTGCCACAATTATTGCAGAAAGAAGAACCTTTTGGCACTGTATTACCACACTGAGGGCATAAGGTTCCGCCTTTGTTTTTGGCCAGTTTATTTTTAGCTTCTAAAATCTTTTCTTCTGACTGTCCAATACGAAAAAAACAATCTCCAACTTCTTCACCCAATTCTTCTGTCTTTTCCGGGTCAGCTTTATACTTTTCATAAACAATTTCACCAATCATTCGTAACTGTTCGTTTATCTTGTTGTTTTCTGCCAAAACAGCGCCATGAAGCTTAGCAGTTTCCGAAACATCTTTGGTAACCCTCACAACATCATTTCCAAAGTTTGTGAGTTCTTCACCCATTTTTTCAAAAAAATCCATACAAAAAACCTCCTAATCTTGGAATAAAATCATTTTATCACAATTAATAAAAAAAAGAAATACCCTTAAAGCATACTTTCCAACAAACGTCTAGCCGCAGTAGAAACCGGAACCCGTTCATTCGTAATCACACAGAAATGGCGTTTGGGAATCGACTTATTAAATTTGAGTTCAAACAATTCTCCAGACTCCAGATATTTTAAAGCAAAATCCTTCATCACCGCAGCGACTCCCAAATTTCGCAAGGCAAACTGGACCAGCATATCACTGGTTGCCAGCTCAAATTCCGGATTCAGAATCACCTGATTTTTTTCTAATGTATCATTAATGTGACTTCGACTACTGGTATTCCCCTCCAGGCAAATAACCGGCAGCCCCTCCAGCACCTTAAAATCCAAATCTCTCCCTTTAAGATGTTCAAATTTATCCCCTGCCACAAAAACATCTTCTATTTCCCGCACTGGAGTAATATCCATTCCATTTCTCTCTTCCATTGGCGTACTAACTACACCAAAATCAATAAACCCTTCCTGAATATACTTTAGCGTAGTTGGGGTAGGTGCATTGGTAATATGGAATTTCACCTTTGGATACCGCTCGTGAAAAGCCTCTAAAAATGGCAAAAGATAAAACTGAAGGGTCATATCACTGGCACCAATCCGGATTTCCCCGCTTTCCAGGTTCTGGATATCCTTCATTTTCTCCTCTCCAACCATCATATATTCATACCCCTGTTTAATATAGAGATAAAGGACCTCTCCTTCTGTTGTCAGCCGAACCCCCCTTGGTGTACGAATAAAAAGCTTATTTCCAAGATTGTTCTCCAGCTGCTTAATAGCTTGGCTAACCGCAGGTTGTGACAAAGCCAGCGCATCCGCCGCCAAAGAAATACCGCCCAGCTTTCCTACATAATAAAAAATCCGATAATATTCCAGGTTAATATTCATCCCAAAGCACCTCCTTGCAATTTATGTATAATTTGTCTTTATAGTGCATGTTTCATCTATTCAATTTTATGATACAATTCTTTCCTTTTCAAGAGTTTTTTCATGATTACAGATCAGAATCATAGTCTGAACCACAGCCCTGACCATAGGCCTGAACCACAGCCCTGAACCATTGCCCTGAACCATTGCCCTTGGCAGTCCATATTAATATAACCATTGATGATGCAGTTAAATATTTTGTCCTCATTAGAAAAATCAGAAATAATTTTATTAATGGAGTACTAAAAATACTCAAAATAAAATTTAACACATATAATAAAGAAAAAACTTAGGAGCAAATTATGGACGAAATATCCATAAATGGGTATTGTTATCCATTTATCTCAAAAGACGTTTTGGTGGCAACGCTTCCCTTCCTTACTTATGTTACAATTTTCACTTATGGTTTTACCCCTGATGGGCAATTGATAACCATTGATGACAACGAAGTAATCTCGATTAGCAGAGAACAAGGTGTCGCACCGCTGATGCTCATTTCTACTTTGACTTCTGATGGAACTTTCAGCAACCAGTTAGCGCATGAAATTTTAAATAATCAGGGGGCACAGGATGTATTAATTGAAAACATCCTTACCAACCTAAGGGAAAAAAAGTACTATGGTCTTGACATTGACTTTGAATACATCCTGGCAGAAGACCGAGACGCTTATTCAGCCTTTGTTGGAAAGGTTACCAATCGGCTGAACGCAGAAGGCTTCATTGTAATGGTAGCTCTGGCCCCAAAGACTTCTTCCGATCAGCCAGGTCTGCTGTATGAAAGCCATGACTATTATGCCCTAGGGCAAGCCGCCAATTGGGTGTTATTAATGACCTATGAATGGGGATACACATATGGGCCACCAATGGCTGTAGCTCCTGTAAATAAGGTTAGAGAAGTTCTCGACTATGCTGTGACGCAAATTCCACCAGAAAAAATCTACATGGGAATCCCAAACTATGGATATGATTGGACCTTGCCGTTTGTACGCGGAGAGTCCCGGGCAAAGTCAGTAGGAAACGTAGAAGCCCTGGAAATCGCTGCTCGCTATGGAGCTACAATTGAATGGGACCCAGTAGCGGAAGCACCCTTTTTTTATTATACCGATGAAATGGGACGAGAGCATGTAGTATGGTTTGAAAATGAAGCCAGCATCCGTGCCAAATACAACTTAATTCTGGAATACGACTTATACGGGGCCGGCTACTGGAACATCATGCGCTTTTTCCCGGCAAGCTGGGAAGTGACAGAAGAGATGTTCCAAGTAAGAAAAGTGGATTTGGGGTGACTTTGTGTTTAGGGGCTGCGAGGACGCTCCTGAATGTAGACTTCGAACGCCTGAACCAGCGTCTTTCCAATCCCTCCCAGTGCCCACGCTCCACCCACTCCATTGAGCCTCTAAGCGGGGAATTCTCTCGCCTTGGCGGCTCCAGAATACCCCAG
>JAVBLX010000207.1:0-16339 GCA_031553075.1 Acetivibrio sp. | reverse complement strand
TAGCTAAACAGCACTGCCTATTTTGCCATCTGCCGCGTTGTCATCAGTCAGCGTAGCCCACTACGCCTCCATCTTCCGCCTTGCAGCTGACAAAATATTCAGCACTGTTTAGCTAAAGATGAATGATACAGCACACTAGTACATTGTAATTGGCAAAACAATGTACTAGTCAAATATTATATCGCTGGGGCGATAGTTTGGAGACGGTATGATAGGAAAAATGAATACGCCACATGCAGGGAGGAAGGAACCAGCAGGTCATAAAAGTGTTTCGAAAAGGAAAGAAGAGAAAAGGAAGATTGACAAAACCCAAAATAGCAAAAGGCAAATCAGCAAAGGGCAAAGCGGTGAAAGGAAAAAGCTGAATAATCCGTGGGAATGGTATGTGGTTCAGTGGTTGAAGCTGGAACCATATATTTTGCGGGACAGACATCGAAAACTACTGGAATCCCTGCATTTGACCAAGAAAAGTGAACCGTTAATCTGGCAGCACTGGTATAAAAAGCTAAAACGTGCGGAAATAATCCTGGCTGCCTTTTGTTTACTAGGCACATTTTCGCTGATAAGTGCAGGAATGAAAGAGGTCGTTCTTTATAATGGGAAATATTTGAACCGACCGGAAGAAGGGGAACTGACTCTGGCTCTGGAGATATATGGAGAGGGATTGGGTAAAGAAACGGTAACAGTGCGGGTGAGGGAACCTTACCTGGAGGAAGAAGAAATCTCCCCAGGGGAGGGTGCTGACACTGAACTGAAAAAATCGACTAAGGCCCCTGATTTTTTGGAAACCTGGAAGGAAGCCTTTGAGAAGACACAAGAGCAGAGCAAAGAGAAAGAATACTTGTTACTGCCAGAGACTATTGATGGGAAAAAAATTATCTATCGGCAGGAAAAAAAGCATGACAGCATTATCTTTTTCTTTTTGGGGGCAGCAGGTGCAGTTCTGGGATTTTTTTCACTGGATCAGAATCTTTTGGAGCAGGAAAAAAAGAGGAATCACCAGTTAACTTTGGATTATCCGGAAATTGTAAGTAAGTTTGCCTTGTTAATAGGTGCAGGAATGACCATTGGCGGTGCCTGGGATAAAATTGCCAGAGGATATGCAGAAAAGAAAAAGAATGGATACGAGGAACTTCGTTACGGATATGAAGAAATGCTAATTACCGTCCAGGAAATAGGCAATGGGACAGCAGAAGTTAAGGCATATGAAGCCTTTGGACGAAGAATTGGGCGTTTGGAATATCTAAAATTCAGCACACTGATTTCTCAAAATCTGCGAAAGGGTTCACGAGAAATTTTAAATCTTTTGGAGCTGGAAGCATCCGATGCCTTTGAAAAAAGAAAGGACTATGCCAAGAAACAGGGAGAAGAAGCTGGAACAAAATTACTGCTTCCAATGGTGCTTATGTTAATTATTGTATTTTGCATTATCCTGGTTCCAGCATTTATGGGGTTTTAAATAATACGCACTCTTTAAGAATTGTTTGTGTCAATGTTATATACATAAAATGCTATATGCATAATAAGAGGTTGAAAGAAAATAAAAAGAAAAGGAGCCTGCAGAATGGAATGGAAGGAATTTTTAAACGAAGAAGATGGAATAGGAGTTGTTGAGATTATTTTGATATTGGTCATTCTCATTGGTCTGGTGCTGATTTTTAAAGATAAAATTGGTGATCTTGTGGAGAAGGCATTTAAGTCCATTGAGGATGACAGTGGGAAGATAATCGGGTAACAATGTGGATAAAACATTAAAAAAAAGAAAGTTAAGTGGAGAAATTACGGTATTCTTAATTTTGATGCTCGTGGCACTTCTACCCCTCATGGGAATGCTGGTGGAATCAGCCAGAATCCATGTATTAAGAAATTATTGGGAAGGAAATCTCCGTCTGGCAACGGAAAGTATATTTACTAAGTTCTGCCGTCCATTATGGGATGAGTATCATCTGTTTCTAATGGAGGGGGAAGGGGAAAGTGGAGGCATTTCAGATAAAAAAGTCGTGGCAGAAATAGAGCATTATCTGGGAAGTACCAGTGGTCGTTTTTACCAGCCTCAATTCGTGGAGCTTCCAGTGGAGGAGCAAGTTCTTTTCACCGATTATGAAGGTGAACTTTATTTAAATCAAATGGTTGAGTATATGAAATCTCACTTTGTTTCAACCATATTGGAAGGGGATAAAGCGGTTTTAGAAGAACAGGAAAAGGCCCAGAATTCTGCCAAATTAATGGAGGAAAAACAGGAATTGGAAGAGCGCCTGGCCGTAACCAATCGTTCAGTTCTTAATCTGATTCATTTGATTGATGGATTTGAAGTTGTAAACGGAAGAATAAAAGTAAAGAGTACCTTTGTAAAACAGCTTTGTTCAGGCGAGGCAAATATGTCCAATACCGGAATTTCACGAAGCGAAATATGGGAAAAGCTAAAAGGAAGATATCTTTCAGCTGAGGATATGACTCATGCCAAAGCCGGTCAGATAATAGGGTGTATTGATGCGGCTTTGGCAGAAATCAAAAGCATTAAAAAAGAAGAAGGGGAGCTTGATGGAGAAATACGCAGTTTTACAGACCATTATAAAAATGAAAAGGAGGGGTTGTCGGCTGGTATAAGCCAGGTTATCGAAAGGGAAATGGGGAATCTGGACATTTATGAAGAAAAAGAGGGGACTGGGGTGTCCATGACCAGTCAGGCAAAAAGAATGGAGAGCGTCCTGATTCAGAATAAGATGGTCCTGGAGGAGTTTTTGAGCTATGAAGATGAAGAAATGGGAAAGGCAGTTTTGACAAGATACAATATATCCGGTTTACAGTTTAATTATCAGCATCTTATCTTGAAAAAACAAAAATCTCCAGTAAAGGCTATGGAGAAGGTCTTGGGAAAAGGAGTTCTGTCGATGGTGCAGGAAAATGAAACGAAGGTGTCCGAAAGCAGAATCCCAGCTATGCCGATATTTTTTGCTGGAGTAGAAGCAGAGGGAAAGGATACAACAATTGAAAAAGCAATGGAGATCGGATACTATCAAGCCCATTTTACCAGCTATCTGGATTGTTATAAAGAAGGGGCAATGCCATTTGGGTATCAACAGGAATACATAATCGTAGGTGGAGACACGGATACAGAGGCACTAGAAGGAACCGCAAGTCGCATATTCTTATCCCGTCAAATGTTTAATTATCTGTATCTGCTTACAGATTCGGAAAAGAGTAATGAGGCCTATATGGCAGCACTTGCAATGGTAGGCTTTTCTGGAATGGAGCCCCTGGTTAGCGCAACTAAGCATCTGATACTGCTTAATTGGGCCAGAGCAGAAGCACTGGTGGATGTAAGCCTTCTTTTGTCTGAACGGGAAATCGGTCTATGGAAAACAAGAGAAACTTTTTTGGTAACCTTTGTGGAAATGGTAGGATTTCATAAAGGAACGATTATGGAAAAAGTGAAATCCTATTCCCTTCCTGGCGGAATTGCCAGACAAGGTTACAAAGATTATCTGCGTATCTTTTTATATTCAACCGAAAAAAACCAAAGACGAAATCGTTCCCTTCATTTGATTCAGGAAAATATCAGGTATCAATATTACGATGACTTCTATATCGGCAATGGGCTGGTGGGAATAAAAATAAAGGGCATTTGGAAATATGAAGGTGGGCCGGACATCGTTCGGACGATAAGCTACTGTTATTAAGGGCCCATCCGAGTGTCCTCTCCTGAAACTCCATTACTATAACAATCACTCCAAAACAAAAGGCTATCACAAACAGGAGAGGGCATTCGAATGGGTCTTTACCAAAAAAGGGGAGTTAAAGGCTCCATAACCGTAGAAGCAGCAATTGCCGGTCCGATTTTTCTTTATGGAATGTTGGGATTTTTATATCTAATTCATATTTTTTCAGTTCAGTCTGCAGTGCAAAAGGTTTTGATTGATACTGCAAACACGGCCTCGCTTTATGGTTATTTTCACGAAGAAAGTCAGACAACGGCTGGGCTTCAAGCGGCCTTCTACCTTCACGGAGATAAGAGCAAATTAGCTTCTCCCTGCATTCAGGGCGGTGCGATATCGCTGCTTCGCTCCAGCTATGAGGAGCAGGATATTATTCTGGTGGCAGACTATCGTATTAAAATTCCAGTTCCTTTACTTAATATAAAGTCCTTTTCGATCAGTCAAACGGTGAAAACAAGGAAATTTGTTGGTGCGAAAAGGGAAGGTAAAGATAGGGGAAGTACAGGAGGCGAGGAAACCGATTTTTATGTGTTTATTGCGGAAACCGGTAGTGTGTATCACTTGACGGAAAGCTGTACGCATTTAGATTTGTCTATCAGGGAAATTAGCATGGGAGAGGTGGAGGTACTACGAAATGAAGGCGGTGGAAGGTACAAGGACTGTGAACTGTGCTGCAGGGGTTCTGTAAATAGTACGGCAGTGGTATACATTACCGATTATGGGGATCGGTATCACATGCAGCATGATTGCTCCGGGCTAAAGAGAAGGGTAAAAAGAGTTCTTTTTTCTGCGGTAAAAAACTGGAAGCGATGTAGCCGCTGCGGATATTAAGGCTTGTGCTGTTGATACATGGCAGAAGAAGTAAAAAATAAAATATATAATGATGGAGGGAATAAAAGATGGCAGGAAAAATACGTGTAAATGCAGGGAGAAGAATAGGGAAAAAGAGGAGTAGATTAACATATGAGTATAATGGAAATTGGTTTGGGAATTACCCTGACCGGTATGGGAATCGAAGATTTTATGAGAAAAGAGATAAGTCTATGGGGAATTTTAGTTGAGAGTATATTTGCGGCAGCTGTCTTTTGGGGGCAGCAGGACTTGGATTGGAACCTCTTGTGGGGAAGTGGAATAGGAGTAATAATTATGCTGATTAGTCTGGTAACAAAAGAAAAGATAGGAATGGGGGATGGAGTCGTGATTGGCATTTTAGGTGCATCTTTGGGGGGCGGAGTTACATTTCAAATACTTTTACTGGCGCTGTTTCTTTCGGGATTATTTGCCTTGATTATGATTTGGCTGGGTAAGTATTCATGGAAAAGCACGTTACCTTTTATCCCCTTCCTGGCAGCAGGATACATAGGGGTATTGCTTTGTTAAAACGTAAATGGAAAGGGAGTTTTACTGTGGAAGCTGCATTTGTCGTCCCCCTTCTTTTGGTCATTATCATTGGGGTAATATATCTTGGTTTCTTTCTTCACGATTCTTTGTCCATGCAGGTAATTATCCAGCGTAATCTGAGGGAGGCAGCAGAACATATACGTTATTGCGGTAATTTGGAAACAAAGGAAATTTTTTATCCAAAAATATATAAGAAAATTAATAAAACCCAATTGGAAAAAGAATTGGAGGCACTTCTGAAAAAGGAACTGGAAAAAGGGCTTTTTCTTACGGCTATAGAGGAAATACAGGCAGAAGCCAGCCTTTTTTCAGTAAAGGTTACTTACATAACCCGATTTAAGGTCTCTTTTCCAGGCGTGCAGCATCTGTTTCCTAATGGACAGCTTCCGAAAGAAGAAAAAGCAATCATATACAATCCCATGAAAACACTAAGGAGCATAGGAGGTCTGGCAGATGTTGAAAGCAGAATATAAGAGAGATATGTACAACAATTACATGGTATTCTCTGAGGAGGAGGGGCTTGAAGAAGTCTACGGACTAAAAATGCTTATGCGCAATAAGATTCCGGGGCTGCTAAAGCTAGAGGTGCGGGAAGTTGATAGCCAGAGGCAATATTACTATGACATTACTTCCCAACAGCCGATGGAATTAGTGTTTCAAAAAGGCCAGTTATCCAGAGAACAGATCGTAAAAATTATGGAAGGTATTTTTGTCGGAATAGAAGCAGGAAGAAATTTTCTCTTAAATGCAAAAGATTTTTTACTGGACCCCAAATACATTTATTTTCACTTAAGCAGTTTTCGAGTGGAGCTATGTTATAAGCCAGGGTACAATCATCCGCTGGAAGAACAGCTTTGCTCTGTCATTGAGTACATCATGGACCGGGTGGATTATAAAAAGGAAGATGCAGTGCTGCTTTCTTATGGGCTATATAAGGTTTGTCGAAGTGACAGCTGTACAATTCATGAGCTAAAACGGGTTTTGGATGGAAAACATGTGCCATATGAACCGATACCGGCCCGAATGGTGGAAGAAGTAATTGCTGAAGTGGAAGAGGAAACTCCAGATACCAGAGCATATCTGGAAGAAGATGTTACAGAAGAAGAGGAAGTAAGGAAATATAGCAAAAAAACATGGGTATCCTGCGGGATTATGGTTATCGGTGCTCTTGGAATCATTTTTATATGTGGAAAAATGGGGTTTTTATTCAATCCGGTTAGTGGCGAAACAGAAGTTGTAAAGGTGGCGGCACTGCTGGGAGTCATTGGTGCTGTGGAATTTTTTGGCCTTTCTTATATTTTGGATGAAAGCAAAAAGGAAACCGTAATGAAAAAAAGAGACGTCTATGTAAAATCTTATCTGGATGAGACGGAAGACGGTCGAAACTCGCAAAATGCACAGGTCCTTTATGAGGGTGGGGAAGAACAAACTGTTTTGCTGGGAGGAAGCCTCGAGCAGGCAAAAGAGGAAAGATATGTTCTTTCTCCTGCTAACCAAGATACTTATCAAGAAATAAAATTAATTGAATTTCCCTTCTTTATCGGGAAGCTAAAAACAAATGTAGACTTTTCTATTTCACATGCAACCATTAGTCGATTCCACGCAAAATTGGAGCAGGAGGGAGAATCCATCTTTTTGACAGACCTTCATTCTACCAATGGAACCTTTCTAAATGGAAAACGCATTCCAGCAAATGAGCGGAAAAAGATTTCGTTGAAGGACCAGATTTCCTTTGCTAATGTTATGTATATTTTGGAAAAAGTTTAGAGATTATTTATGAAAGCGTCAATACTTATTCACATTTCTATGCTATACTTATTCGTATAGTTAATGTACGAAGGATTAGAAGCTGATTCGTACGTGCGCAGGAGTGCGCAGATGGGAGTCAAGTATGGAATTACCGATTTTTTATAACGAGGCAGATGAGTGGAAGCATGCACTCCTCCTTTATAATGCCGCACTAAAAGAAGTAAATACTAAAATTGAAATTTTAAATCACGAATTTATGCAGGCACATCGTTACAATCCAATAGAGCATGTGAAGTCAAGAGTAAAATCTCCGGAGAGTATAGCAAAAAAAGTGCGTCATAGTGGAAGAGAGCTTACGATTTCCAATGTCGTACGGTATGTAAATGATATAGCAGGAATCCGGATTATCTGTTCTTTTACCGCTGACATATACCGCATTGCGGATGCTATTGCAAAGCAGAATGATGTGGAAGTTCTTAAGGTAAAGGATTATATCATTGCACCTAAGGGCAACGGTTATATGAGCTATCACATGATTGTCACTGTTCCGATCTTCTTGTCTAATGAAGTAATCAAGACCAAGGTGGAAATTCAGATTCGAACCATAGCCATGGATTTTTGGGCCAGCTTGGAACATAAAATATATTATAAATTTGAAGGGAATGCCCCTGTGAGCATCCGGCAAGAGCTTTTGGAGTGTGCTAAAATAGCCTCTTATCTTGATAATAAAATGCTGGCACTCAATGAAGAAGTAAAGCGTTATTTGCCGGAAGAGATGGACATTTTACAAGAGGTTGTGGTAGAACCCATTCGTCGAACACCAAATGATGCGTATGGAACCCTTTTTGACGATAAATAATGGTTGCAAGTGATTCTCCCCAGATGGTATAATACTTTTTGAGAAGTTACAGGCAAGAGAGGAGAAGAAGCATGGGAATCATAGAAAATGTACAAGGAGTAAAATATCTTCCAAAATATATAGAATTGTTAGATGCGTATGAAAAAGGAATAAAAACATATCAAAACAAGCTGGAAGGTTTTCAGGTAACGGAAGAGGACAAGATGGCAGCCGTTCAGGTAGCTCTTGATTTAACTTATTTAAAAGAAGAACTGGATGTTATGCGTCCGGCACAGGAACAGATGGCCCGTGATTTGACAGAACTCCGAAGCATGCTGGAGGCATTGCGCCCACAGCAGGAAGACATTGCCGATAAAATCGGAAAAATTGACAATACTATAATTGAGCCAATCAAGAAAAATTATACAGCGAATAAAAATGCAACATTAGAGAAGCTAGATGAAGTAATGGAAACAGGTAAAAAAGGAAATAAAGGGGTAAAAATTGCTCTTGGATTCTCTTTGTTTTTTAATATTCTCAGTACAGGTGGTTTGATTTTTGTCATTTTATATCAGCTGGGAATCATTCAATTCATGTAGAAGTATTTAATTCATGTAGTATTTAATTTATGTAAGAGTATTTGAATTAAATAAGAACTTTTGATTTATGTAAGAGTATTTGAATTAAATAAGAACTTTTGATTTATGTAAGAGTATTTGAATTAAATAAGAACTTTTGATTTATGTAAGAGTATTTGAATTATATAAGAATGTTTGATTTATTAAAAATATTTGATTTGCTTAAAAAATCTGAAGGTTAAGTAGGCGTCTGAAAGGATTTTAAGATTATGAGTGAAGAAATGAAAAAAGAAACCTTAGCTACCGAAGAATCTGTAAACCAGGAAGTAACAATGAAAGAATCGGTTGCCCAGGAAATTGAGACGAAAGAAGCGACAAAGGTTATTCCTGCAGAAGATATACCGTCTATGAAAGAATTTGAAGACGAGATTAACCGCTCTTTTAAAAAAGTGAATGAAGGCGATATTATTTCCGGTACCGTAATTGGAGTTTCTGATACGGAAGTAAACGTTGATTTAGGATACTATACCGAAGGAATCATCAAGCTGGAAGAATTAAGCAACGATCCTAGATTTTCTATCAAAGCCGATATTAAAGTGGGTGATAAGGTATCTGCACTGATACTTGCAGAAGATGATGGACAAGGCAATATATCGTTATCCTTAAAACAGGCAACGAATGTTTTAGCTTGGGATAAACTGAAGGAAGCCTTAAAAGAGGAAAGGGTATTTTCGGTAAAACTTGCCGAGGCAGTAAATGGCGGTCTGGTGACTTATTTGGAAGGAATTCGTGCCTTTGTACCAGCATCCCAACTTAGCCTTACCTACGTAGAAAACTTAGAAGAATGGGTTGGCAAGACTCTTGATGTCCAGGTAATTACAGTAGAAGAAGAAAAAAGCAAGCTGGTTCTTTCTGCCAAAGTAGTGGCCCAGAGAAAAGCAGAAGCAGATCGAAGCAGTAAGATATCCAAACTGCAAAAAGGGCTTGTTACCACGGGTGTAATTGAAAAAATAGCTCCTTATGGATGTTTTGTAAATATAGGAGAAGACTTAACTGGTCTGGTCCACATATCACAGATTTGCGGACGCCGCATTAAGCATCCAAACGAAGTGGTAAAAGAAGGTCAGGAAGTAAATGTAAAAATCCTGGATGTAAAAGATGGAAAAATCAGCTTAAGTATGAAGGCTGTGGAAGAGAAAGAAGAAGTACTGGATACAGTGGAGGAAGCACCAATTGAGTATACTTCAGGAGAAGAAGCCACAACAGGACTTGCAAGCCTTCTTAAAGGAATAAAGTTGAATTAGGGTAAAATAAAGTTTTATTCTGGGCATTTGTGAATTCGCTCTTACAAGGCAAATGGAATCACGGCTCTCTAACTGTAATTGATTGTGATGTGTATTATTTGATATAAGATTCAATGTATGAAAGAATGTGACGAACGGGCGGGTAGGAATGAAAAATTCTTCATTCCAATCCGTCTATTTTCATCTCAGAATGTTTATTATAAAAATTTTTGTGTTAAAGATGTCTTTACAAATGTTATCGTATATGATAACCTAATATTAGGAGGAAACAATATTTTTAAAGTTGATTTTTACCAAAGAGAAAATGGAAAGGTTCCCGTACACGATTTCCTGTTATCACTTAATCCTAAACTAAGAGCAAAGGCTTTTAGTGATATTGAACTATTAAAAAAACATGGATGTGAACTTAAAGAACCTTATGTTAAACCAATTAAAGGTAAAAGAATGAAAGGCTTGTATGAATTGAGAATAAAATTCTCTACTGATAATGTAAGAATATTTTATTTTACTTTTCAAAACAATAAATATATATTACTGCATGGTTTTTTAAAAAGGACTATGAAAACACCGAGTAAAGAACTGGAAAAAGCTTTAAGATATATGGAAGACTATACAAGGAGGGCAAGCGATGAGTAAATTGGGCATTTCTTTTGAAAGTGTAAAAAAAGATTTAATGATGGATGAAGAATTTAAAGCTGAATATGATAGATTAAAACCTCGTTACGAAATAATTTCCCAGATTATAGAGGCTAGAAAAGAGATGAATATGACCCAGACTGAGCTGGCAAAAAAGGTAGGAACCCAAAAGTCTAATATTTCCAGATTAGAAAGCGGAACCTATAATCCCAGTTTAGACCTGTTGATCAGAGTTGCGCACTGCCTGGGGAAGGATTTAGAAATACAGATAAAGTAATCTTAAAGTGTAGTCAATTAAGATGATGCTTCTAAAAAGGGGCTTTCATTACCCAAAGCAGCAGACAGACAAAAATCACCTGAATTTTGTCTGTCTGCTGCTTTGAGTAATAGAAAAACCTTATAACATTATCGTAGCCTCAAGGTCCGAAGTGAATTGAGAATCGCAATCATAGCAACACCTACATCGGCAAACACAGCCAGCCACATACTGCCTTTTCCAATGGCCAGCAGAAAAAGAACAATTGCTTTTATACCCAGAGATAGCACGATGTTTTCGCTGACAATCTTTCGAGTGAAACGGGCAATTCGAATAGCACGCTCCAAGAGAGCGGGTTCGTCAGTCATGAGGACAATATCGGCAGCTTCGATGGCTGCGTCAGAGCCCACGCCTCCCATGGCAACACCCACATCCGCTCGCATGAGAACGGGTGCATCGTTAATGCCATCACCTGTAAATAGTACAGCTTCATTCTTTGCAGTTTTGGACAACAGTTCTTCTATTTTGTCTACTTTGTCACCAGGCAGCAGATTGGAGTAGTATAGATCCAAATCCAGTTCTTTTGCTACAGCGGCTGCTGCAGATTCTGTATCGCCTGTTAACATGATGGTTTTGATTCCAAGTTTTTTCAGGTTATGAACAGCAATTTTACTGTCTTCTTTTATTTCATCTGCTATAACAAAGTAACCAGCATACACTCCGTTGATAGCCAAATAGGCGATGGTGCCAGAGGACTCCTTCGTGGGCTCAAAGGAAATCTGATTTATAGATAACAGAGTTTCATTTCCCAGGAGGATAAGATCACCTTTGTAATGGGCTTTTATACCATGCCCTGCAATTTCTTCGTATTCAGAGACCAAGTTGGTGTCGAAGGATACCGTGCAGGAACGGACGATAGATTTTGCAATAGGATGAGTGGAAAAACTCTCGATAGCAGCGGCATATTCTGAGAGTGTGTCTGCTGTAAAGGAATTCTCCGGAACAATAGCAGTGACGGAAAAGGTTCCTTTGGTAAGGGTTCCGGTTTTATCAAAAACGGCATAAGTCACATTATTAAGCGCTTCCAGATAGTTGCTGCCCTTCACTACAATTCCATTTTTAGAGGCACAACCGATGCCGCCAAAAAATCCTAAAGGCACCGATATTACCAACGCACATGGACAAGAAACAACTAAAAATCCACAGGCCTTATAAATCCAGGGGGCAAAGTCAAAGGTTCCGCTTATAATAGGAGGAAGCAAAGCCATAAGCAGAGCACCAATCACTACAATAGGGGTGTAAACTCGAGCAAATTTAGTGATGAAATTTTCGGTAGGAGACTTTCTGGCGGATGCGTTTTCAACTAAATCCAGTATCTTAGCCACTGTAGATTCGGTATAGGGTTTTGTTACCTGAATAGACAGCGTGCCGGAACCATTGATGCAGCCACTCAAAACGTCATCACTCTTTGAGGCTCTTCGTGGAACGGCTTCACCAGTGAGAGAAGAGGTGTCCACGAAAGACTCACCCTCTACTACAATTCCGTCCAGTGGAATGCGTTCGCTTGGTTTTACCAGAATGATATCGCCTGCCTTTACATCTTCCGGGGCAATCACTTTAAGACCAGTTGGCGTTTGGATGTTGGCATATTCTGCTTTAATATTCATGGCATCCGTCAGATGCTTTCTGGATTTATCCACAGCCAGATCCTGCAAATATTCTCCAATCTGATACAAAATCATAACAGCTAGGGCTTCTGGGTATTCTCCGATGCAAAAGGCTCCGACAGTGGCAATTGCCATAAGGAAATTTTCATCAAATAGTTCACCTTTTAAGATATTGAGTAAAGCGGTATATAGAACTTCGTATCCGATTATCAGATATCCAGCCAATATGCCTAGAAATTGAAGTGGACCTTCCGGCAAAAGGAAGAGGGAACCAAATCCGACCAGAGTTCCAATTATCAGGAGAAACAATTGTGACTTTTCAGCAGCTCCACCGCCATGTGAGTGTTTGTGACCATGGTTTTGTTTTTCAATGATTTGCTTGCCATGGGGAATATCATCTGCGTTAGAAGAAGTACCCTCCTGCTTATGTCCGCTATGACAACAGGTGTCTTGCTTCTGCTCCTGCCCGCCACGACAGCAGGTATCTTCGTCTTCCTGTCCGTCATGGCAGCAGTTGTTATTGTGCTCGTGTTCACTATGGCAGCCAGAATCATCGCATGTGTGCCCCTCGCTATGAAAAGCAGAGGGAGAAGGTAACTTTCGGGAAGCAGACTTATAAACCTCCCAGTCAACTAACTTAACATCCTTTTCAATTTTTGTAACAACTGGCAAAATAATGGCAGCCAGCTGTTCCTCATTCATCTCATCAGAGGATTCTATCAGTAACTTTTTATTAACAAAATCAATCACGGCATCCTGGATGCCTTTTTGTTTCTGAAGATGGGTTTCCATCTTGGCGGCACAGTTTGCACAGCCTAAGTTTTCCAGGTAATATTGCTTTTTCATAATATCATCTCCTATTCCGTCACATGAGCCAAGCCCTGGTCAAAGATATGTTTCACATGGTCATCTGCTAAAGCGTAGAAAACAACCTTTCCTTCTTTGCGGTTACGGACCAGTTTTGCAGATTTTAATACCCTTAGTTGGTGAGAAATGGCAGATTGAGTCATATTGAGCAGAGAAGCAATATCACATACGCACATTTCGGATTCAAAAAGCGCACATAAAATTTTTACTCTTGTAGTATCTCCAAAAACCTTAAATAGCTCGGCTAAATCGTATAAAATCTCTTCTTCTGGCATCAAATCCTTTGCTTTGGTAACGGCATCCTCATGAATGCTGTCACATTGGCATGTCTCAGCATATTTATGTTCCATGGATGTACCTCCTCTTATTAGTTATTTGATTGAGCAGAACACATGAATAGATGTTCATATGTTCAACTATAAAACAATTTTTATAGATTGTCAACAGTCTTTTACAATTTTTTTCAATTTTATCTAAATTATCTTTTAGTATTAATTGTTTTGAAATTTTATTATATTCTTTTGAAAGCTAAAGCTTTAATTAATGTGCCAAAACCAGATGAAGAACATTAATTGCCTAAACCTTGACAGGAGGTCATGAAATTGGTATACTTGTTTAATAAAGTTTCGTAAATTTTAGTAATAACCATTAAAAAACAATAAAAAATAGCAAAAAAAGTAAAAAAATTAAAGAAAGGCATATTGCAAGAAAAGATTTACACACAAGTAAATGAAGTAATCTTGCAATATATAATGGTGAAGATATGAAATGGTATGATGAGGCAGTATTCTATCACATATATCCTTTGGGATTTTGTGGGGCGCCACTGGAAAATGATGGGGTGAGCCAGGAACATCACTTTGACAAATTGATTGAATGGATCCCCCATATAAAGCATCTGGGCTGCAATAGTATTTACATTGGACCTTTATTTGAATCGGGAAAGCATGGCTATGACACCTACGATTACAAGCTGGTGGACCGCCGCTTAGGAACCAATGAAGATTTCATAAATTATGTAGCTAAGTGCCATGAAGAAGGAATAAAAGTAATCGTTGACGGTGTATTTAACCATACTGGCAGGGGCTTTTTTGCATTCCAGGACCTCCTTTCCAAACGGGAACAATCAGAATACCGGGATTGGTACTGCAACGTCAATTTTGGTGGAAATAACGAATACAATGACGGCCTTTCCTATGAAGCATGGGCTGGACATAATATGCTTCCAAAGCTGAATCAAAAAAATCCAAAGGTGAAGGAATATTTATTTGACGTAATTCGTTTCTGGGCTACCCAGTATCATATTGATGGTATCCGTTTAGATGCAGCAGATGTTTTAGACTTTCAATTTATGAAAGAAATGCGTGTGGTTGCCAATGAAGTAAAAGAAGATTTCTGGCTTATGGGTGAGGTAATCCACGGAGACTACAGCAGATGGGTTAACGACGAAACCCTACATTCAGTGACTAACTACGAGCTTCACAAAGGTCTTTATTCCGGTCACAATGACCAGAACTATTTTGAAATTGCTCATAGTGTAAAACGTCTTTTGGGAATTGTCAAAAATCAGAGTCTATATACATTTTTGGATAACCATGATGTAGAGCGGATTGCCAGCAAGTTAAAGAAAAAAGAGCATCTGTTTCCGTTATATTTGCTGGATTTTGCATTGCCGGGTATACCATCTATTTATTATGGATCTGAATTTGGCATAGCCGGAGTAAAGGAAAAGCATTCGGATGTTAGCCTGAGACCATGCCTCTCTTTGGCGGATTACATGGAAGGAGATTCCTATAAAGAGCCTTATGCAGAATTAATTCAGTGGATTTCAGCGTTAGGAAAAGCAAAGCAGGAATATAAGGAACTGAGCAAGGGAGAATATAAGGAAGCATTATTGACCAACCGACAGTTTGCCTTTGGAAGATACTTGGAAAATAGTTGTGTGATAGCGGCTGTCAATAATGATGAAAAAGAGATTGCACTTTCCATTCCAGTGGCTTGGAAAGAGGGAAAATGTGAGACGATTTTAGGTGACGAAAAAGCAGTGATAAGGGACGGGAAACTAAACATTGTGCTGGAAGGAAACTCTGGCGGCTTATTCTACAGTTGTAATATTGACTAAAAAAATAAAAAACTTGAACAAACTATTGACAAATATCACAAAAAATGATATTCTGTAGTAGGTCGTTAGATAGAGGAGAAGCAGTATTTCAAACGTTGGGGAACGTGAGAGAGGGTAACGCAAATTAAAAATAAGATCGATGACGTGTATTGGAGAGTACACCTTCATCTGATCTTATTTTTATTTAAAGTAATCACAATGAAAATGTGACAGGCTGTATTGACTTTTTCTTATAACCGTTCCATAATCCATTGTAAGATATCCTCATAAACATCCTCTTTACCGACTTCATTCAAAATTTCATGGCGGTATTCCGGATAAAGCTTACAAGTAAAATCCTTTAACCCCTGAGCCTTTAATTTGTCTTCTATCTCTCGAATACCCACCCCCCAGTTTCCAACCGGGTCCATATCCCCACTAATCAGATACAAAGGCATCACTTTCGAAACATTGGAAAACCAAGATTCGGAATTAACATACTCCAGCAATAGGGTCAAATCCTTAAAGGCAGAAGTGGTAAAAATAAAGGTACAATATTCATCCTCCCGGTACTCATCAACTATTGCCGTATCTCTTGTCAGCCAATCTTCGGACGTACGAGGATTCTCATATTTATTATTATAGGAGCCAAACATAATTTTATTAATAAAAGGACTGCGGAACCTCTCACCTTTAATCGCCTTTATTGCACCAATCAAAGCTTTCCCGGCACCCAACACAGGATTGGCCCCGGCAGTGCCACAGATAATAGCCCCATCAATCAAATCACCAAACTGCACAAGGTAGGTTCTCGCAATAAAGGAACCCATACTATGCCCAAATAAGAAATAAGGAACTCCCGGATATTGTTCCTTCATTCTCCTGGTCAGCAAAGATAAATCCTTTGGCAGATAAGTCCAGCCATCCTTCGGCGCAAAATAGCCTAAGTCTTCTTTGGAAGACACACTGCGCCTGTGTCCCAAATGATCATTTCCGCAAACCAAAATATCATGTCCCGCCATAAAATTGGCAAAATCCTCATAACGCTCAATATACTCGCACATACCATGAGAAATCTGTAACAGTGCCTTAGGCGGATTAGCAGGCTTGTAAACATAGTAGGTAATTGGACTGGTGCCATTGCTGCTTGGGTATGTTCCTGTTTCTTTTGTAAAATTCATAAAGAAAACCCCCTTTCTGATACTTTTATCCTACTATCAGGAGGG
>JAVBLX010000088.1:0-8951 GCA_031553075.1 Acetivibrio sp. | reverse complement strand
AACATTCCAATGTACTAAAGTGCGAGTTATAGTTTTTGTGGGGGTGCCCTTAGCAAATTTTTAAAGTCTTAGTTCTTTCGGTGCTTCTACGCTAGCCAGAAATCTTTCGCATGCGAGCCGTTTTCCAAGGAAGCCGTTCCGGGGAGGCACTCATCCACCCGCTCTTTCGGCGTTCGCAGCCTATATCTCAAGAGCGTCCTCTCAGCCACCAAACACAAAGTTCCTAACAATTCTTTGGTCTGATTGGTCCTTCTACAAAGGGCAGCTCAAAGGTAACAATTCCACTGGAATGAGGTGCAATCGTCATTTCATCAAAAAATACGACCAGATTAAGCGGTGTCATATAAAAATTACGTGGGTCAAAATATTCATTTACCAAAGCCTTGTAATCCGCAAAATATATACTCGTTCCATTCTTCATCTGGTGTTCAATCTCAACTATGATTAATTCCTTTACATAAGACTCATAAAACCGGTCCGTCGGAAATAATTCACCCAAAGAAAAAACCCATTCATTTATAACGTCCCAGTTATCCGATGTCCGTGAAGTGGTTCCATTGGCTCCTCCTGTGTATGTTCCAGTATCCAGGTAAAGGCTTACAATACAATTCATATTCATGGTGATGACAAAATTCTGTTGTAAATCATGAGCATGAAATGGAAACTGATTGGCTTTGGCTTCTTCATAATTTGCCACTGCATCCGAAAAGAAACGGGTCTGACAATAATCCGCCAGTCTCTGTGCCTTTGCTTGGTAATACTGATTCATGTGATCTAAAAATGGAAAATAAGTGGGCGAGGTAAACTGTGGGTATGCAATCATATATCTTACTACCACTACACCACCATATAACAGCTCATTTTCCATTCGCTCCTCTCTTGTATAAATCAAGTAAGTTGCCATATCTTGTACCCGACCCCGTGCGAAAATGAATATATTTTCATTTGAGGCGCAAACATGGAAATCAAATAATTTTTGTTTGCATTTTCCTTTCTTATATTTCTTTTCAACATTTATCACTGTTCTTTACAATATATATTATGCAAGAGTATCTATTTTAGTAATTATGTCCAAAAATAAACTTTACTTTTTGTGAAATCATTCGTTTGACATTTCTAAAAAAAAAGATATAATACTATCAAAACTAAAAAGGGGAATGTACCTATGAAAATTAAATTACGTGTTTTATTATGTCTCTTATTAATTACCACACTTGTTTTACCCGGTGGTTTTATGGGAAAGAGTGCAGAAGCTGCAAGCAAGCCTTCTATCGAAAAATCTCTGACCATTCCAATTGGAAAGATAACTGCCAAAACAGTCTGGTCAACCTCTGAATATAACCAGGTTGGCCCCTTTACTCTTTCCGTTTCAAACAAAGTGAAAGGTGCAAAATATACCTTCTCTTCCAGTAACTCTAAAATCGTATCGGTTGCAAGTACCGGCAACTCTTTAACCGGAGTTAAGGCAGGAAGTGCTAAGATTACCTGCAAGCAGACCGTTAAGGGCAAGACTACAACAGTTGGTACATGCAAGGTCACAGTTAAAAAAGCTGGACTTGCTTATAATTCTGAGTTTGTTTTCGGCGTTGGAACCAATATGAGCTTTGGTTACGAAACCGGTTATGACGAAAGCCTTGCCATTATATATCGGAATCCAGATGCAAAGTACACCTATACAACTGACAGTGCCAACCTGAAAATTACGGAACAAAAAATAACCAAAGATTTGGAGCGGTTCACTGGACGTGATGTTACTTATCTATGGGCCAAAAAGTATACAGCCAAAGCCGCCGGCACCTATACTGTTACCGTAAAAGAAACTTATAATAAAAAGACCACCAAAGTAGGCACCTTTAAATTTGTGGTAGTGGAGCCAAAGGCGGTCAACACCGAAATCGGACTTAACCAAACTTCATACTGCTTCAATACTCTGGTTACAAATGCCGCGGATGCCAGTGACTTTACTTTTGAAGTTCAGTCAGGCTCTGATGTTCTTGCAATCGAAAAAACATCTGATGGTTATTATATGACCGGAAAAGCAGAAGGTACCGCTACCGTTAAGATTTACGATACCAAACGCTCTAAGGAAGTTGGCATTGCTAAGGTTACTGTAGTACGTGTTCCTGCAGAGAGCATTGATGTTCAGGAATCGGCTGCTACTTATGTAGGTGATGAGTACTTTGAATTGGATTATGATGTAGAACCATGGGAAACCACTGATACAGTAAACATATCCTCTAGTGACTCAGGTATTTTGAAAGTAGAATGCTTAAATGACGGTGATGGTTCCTACTGGAAATTTACTCCTGTTGGCGAAGGAACCGCAACCATTACCTTCACCTGTGGTGATAAATCCGCAACCTGTACTGTTACCGTTTATGCAGATGAGGATGCTTATTACGACAATTATTAATATGGGTTGATCTATGACCACATAATAAAAACAAGAGCTCTTGCAAGTACCGGGTGATTCGGTACCTGCAATGCTCTTTTTTTTGTGCCATCAAATTCTGCAATTACTGATTTTACTGGCTTTCACAGAAATTCTCGGATACTTTCCAGGAATCCATGATATATATTATATTTCTTCTCTACGCATTCCATATCTCTTCGCGATAATCCTTAATCGTACGATCACTGGAGAACTTTCCTGCATTGGCGGTATTCATAAAACATTTTCTACGGAAACTCATAATATCTTTAAAATCTTTATTTGTCTCAAGCTTTGCATCACAATAGGATAACAGGTCAAGCATGAGGTAATAGTGGTCTGGTTTGTGCCAGCTCGCACCTTCCAGAATGGAGGTATGAAGTTCTTTAAACATTCCGGTTCCGCCATCATCGAAGGTTCCGTCAATTAATGTATCCACTATTTTTTTAATTCTCTTGTTTTCTTTGTATAACTTCTTGGAGTTGTAAGTTTTCTTGATCTTTTCAATGTCTTCTACTCTAGCACCAAAGATATAGTTGTTTTTTTCTCCTGCCTGCTCTACGATTTCTACATTGGCTCCGTCATAGGTTCCTAAGGTAACCGCACCGTTTAACATGAACTTCATGTTACCGGTTCCTGATGCTTCGGTTCCGGCGGTAGAAATCTGCTCGGATACGTCGGCTGCCGGAGTGATTTTCTCAGCGTAGGAAACGTTGTAGTTGGAAACAAAGACTACCTGGAGTTTGTCGTTTACATCTGGGTCATTGGCAATCATTTTGCCGATTTCATTGATGTATTTGATAATACCTTTTGCCCGGAAATATCCTGGTGCTGCTTTTGCTCCGAAGATAAAGCAGGTTGGTGTAAAGTCTTTGATTCTGCCGTCCTTTAGGCCAAAATAAAGGTCCAGAATGGAGAAGGCATTTAATAACTGACGTTTGTACTCATGAAGTCTTTTTACCTGAATGTCAAAGATGAAGTCCGGGTTAATTTTAATCCCTTCCTGCTTTTCAATATATTCTGCCAACTGCTGTTTCTTTATCTTTTTGATAGTGTCAAATTCTTTGATTACATTAGCATCATCTGCATATTTTTCCAGGTCTTTTAATTTATCCAGATCGGTAATCCAGCCATTTCCAATTTTGTCAGAGATGAAACCAGACAACTCCATATTAGCAAGCGCAAGCCATCTACGCTGGGTAATTCCGTTGGTCTTGTTGTTGAAGCGTTCTGGATACAGGGCATACCATTCTTTTAAAGCATCATCCTTTAAAATCTCTGTATGAATCTGGGCTACTCCGTTGGTAGAATGGCTTCCATAAATAGCCAGACGTGCCATGTGAATCAGACCATCATCAATAATAAAATACTGCTTCTGATCTTTTTCCTTTACAGCGAAGGCAGCTAAATCTTTTAACAAGGCTTTTTGAATCATTGCTACATATTTGTATACATTTGGAATTACGGCTTTGAATAACTTAACACTCCATTTTTCCAGAGCTTCGGCCATAACGGTGTGATTGGTATAGGCAAAGGTTTCTTTGGCAATTTTAAATGCCTTGGCAAACTTCATGCCTTCTCCTTCCATCAGCAGACGAAGGAGCTCTGGAATGGCTACAACTGGGTGAGTATCATTTAACTGGATGGCATATTCCTTGGAGAAGTTGCTGAAATCATCACCATAGACTGCTTTGTATTTGCGAATAACATCCTGAAGGGAAGCACTGGAGAAGAAATACTGTTGCTTTAAACGCAGCTTCTTTCCTTCATCAGTATTGTCGTTTGGATATAATACGTTAACAATAGCTTCTGCATCATTTTTATCTTTTACGGCTCTATCGTATTTTTGATCGTTGAACAGTTCAAAGTTGAAGTTTTCCAATGGTTCGGATTGCCATAAGCGCAGTGTGTTGATGGTCTGAGCACCATATCCGATCACTGGTGTATCATAAGGAACTGCATATACTGATTGATTTTTAAATTCAACTAAGATCTTTTCATCCTCTTTTCTAACAGACCATGGATCGCCGCATTTCATCCAGTCATCGGCTTCTTCCTTTTGGAATCCGTCTTCAAAGTACTGTTTGAACAAACCAAACTTATAGCGAAGTCCATATCCATTCAAGCGAACACCAACACTTGCCCCAGAGTCCAAAAAGCAGGCTGCCAGACGGCCTAAACCACCATTTCCAAGTGCTGCATCTTCAATATCCTCAAATACCCGTATGTCTCTTCCATTTTCACTCATTAACTCTGAAAACTGGTTTAAGAGTCCCAGATTTAAAAGGTTGCTGTATACAAGGCGTCCAATTAAGAATTCTGCTGATAAGTAGCAAACCTTCTTTTCCTTTGCCTCCAGACCCCAATCTCTTCCGATGGTCTGCATAGCGGCTGTGGATACACTATTGTAAAGCTCCAGGGTGGTAGCCTCTTTTATGGTTTTTCCATAATTAAGCTTTAATGTCATGGCAACATCTGTTTTAAAATTATTCATTTCGTTCTCCTTTTCCTTCCTCTGCTTATATTTACTCTCTTCCGTATATACCTACTAACTTACTTAGTTTTTCAATATGCTCCACTGTAAATTCATCCTTTTTAAGTCGCCATTCCCAATTGCCACCTAAGGTTCCAGGGAAATTCATTCTGGCTTTATTATCTAATTTAAGGATATCCTGCATTTGCAAAATAGCGGTGTTGGCGATGCTCCTATAGGCAGATACGGTAACGGCATCTACTATTTCACTGCGTTTTTTAATTCCTTCGTATTCCATTAAATAGGTCAGATCATTTTTCTTTTGGCGACCAAAGAAGCCCATCATGGTTTCGTTGTCATGAGTCCCCCCGTATACTACATAGTTTGGACTGTCAAACTTATGGGGCAGGTTATCATTCTCTGGACCACAATCATAGGCAAATACCATGATTTTCATGCCAGGCCATCCGGTCTTTTTCATAAGACGCTTTACACTTGGCGCTACCACGCCTAAATCTTCTGCGATGATTTCACTGTCGCCAATGGCTTCTTTTATCGCATTGGTAAGCTTGCTGCCAGGACCTTTTTTGTATTCGCCGATTTCGGCTGTTGGGCAGGTGGCTGGAATACTGAAGTACCTTACGATACCAATAAAGTGGTCAATGCGGATTACATCATAAAGAGCCGCATTGGCTTTCATTCGTTCTCTCCACCACTTGAAGTCATCTGCTTCCATCACATCCCAGCGATAGAGGGGATTTCCCCATCTTTGACCGGTTGCAGAAAAATAATCAGGAGGAACTCCGGCTATGTTAATGGGATTCTTTCTTTCATCCAGTTCAAACAAACGTCCGTGGACCCATACATCGGAGCTATCCATTGCCACATAAAGTGGTATATCTCCGATAATCTTCACACCCTGCTCATTGGCATAGGTCTTCAGTTTATTCCATTGTTCATAGAATTTGTACTGGCAGAAGTTCCAGAAGTCTACATCTTTCTTTAGCTTCTCTTCGTATGTCTTTACCGCTTTGGGTATCCGGTTACGGATGTCATCCTCCCAAAGAAGCCATTCTTTATTGTTAAAATGATTCTTTACCGCCATGTACAGACTGTAGTCGTGAAGCCAGAAGGCATTGTTCTCACAAAACTCTTTATATGCTTTTGTATTAGTATGTTCACTTTTTTCAAATGCTTTCCGCAGAACCGGGAAACGATTTTGATAAATAGTGGCATAATCTGTCTTATCTTCTTCGGAACCCCATTTATATGCTTTTACCTCTTTTTTGGTAAGAAGCTTCTCTTCAATAAGCAAGTCCAAATCAATAAAATATGGATTACCCGCAAATGCGGAAAATGACTGATAGGGACTATCACCGTAGCTGGTAGGTCCAATCGGAAGCACCTGCCAGTATTTCTGCCTGGCACGAACCAGCTGGTCTACAAATTTATACGCCTCTGCGCCAAAGGTTCCGATTCCATAGTTGGATGGAATACTGGAAATGGGTAATAATATTCCGGCGCCTCTGGAATTTGATTTTTCTCTTTTCTTTTTCATACAATCTCCTGCCATTTTGATTTTTTCATAAGATTTTCGGAAACTTTCGAAACTATATCTTAATATTACCATTTTTTTAATACTTTGTCAATTCGTTTTTTATTTTTAATTGACTTTTTAATCATAAAGGTCATTTTCTTTTTAGCTTTCCATTTTCTTTTTTTGCTTTCAATGATACAATAGACAGAGACTTCTCATTCTATATAAATGGTGTCTAAAAACAACAGCTTGCATCAATTGCAGTCGCTTTGCGAAATCCACATTTCGTGCGAGTGTATCCGCCGAAGACCTGTATATTTATTGTCTTTTAGCACCGAATATAGAGAGTGATTTTTATGTGCGCACCAACGCACAGATGGGAGCGTTATGAAAAAAAGATATCTGGAACTGCTGGCCAAAGAATATCCTACTATGGAGGCTTGTGTCAGCGAAATTATTAATCTGAATGCGATTCAGTGTCTGCCCAAAGGGACGGAGTACTTTTTCAGTGATTTGCACGGGGAATATGAAGCATTTTCCCACCTGCTGCGGAGTGCCTCCGGTGTAATCCGTCACAAAATAGAGGATTTATTTGGCGAAATCATATTGCAGGAAGAGCGGGAACAGCTGGCCGAGCTAATCTATTATCCGGAAAGAGTTCTAGAGGAATTGAGCCTTCAGGGGAGAGAAGATGACAATTGGCAGAAGGTCACCATTTACCGCCTGATTCAGGTCTGCAAAAAATGCTCTTCCAAATACACCCGTTCCAAGGTGCGTAAAAAAATACCGAAGGAGTACGCATATATTTTAGACGAACTCCTCCATGCTGATAAGGAAATCAATAAAGAGATTTATTATCAGTCCATTATCAAATCCATTGCCGACTTAGGAAATGGCAACAACTTTATTATTGTTCTGTGCAATCTCATTCAGGATTTGTGCATTGATCGCCTACATATCATTGGAGATATTTTTGACCGGGGGCCTCGACCAGACTTTATTCTGAATGAGCTGGCCACCTTTCATGATGTGGATATTCAATGGGGAAACCATGATATTTCCTGGATGGGTGCCGCCTGTGGAAATCTGTCTTTGATTGCCAATGTCATTCGAATTGCCATTCATTATAATAACTTTGATTTAATCGAAGATGGTTACGGTATTAGTCTTCGCTCTCTTGCCGTGTTTGCTAACGAAGTGTACCATGATGATCCATGCACTCATTTCGTTCCGCTGGTTTGGGACGAAAATAAATATGCTCTGGTAAGTCTTGACTTGGCGGCAAAGATGCATAAAGCAATCACCGTCATTCAGTTCAAGCTGGAAGAACAGCTCTTGGAATCACATCCAGAATACGGTATGGAAGATCGTGCCTTACTAAAAAAAATAGATTTTAATACCGGCTTGGTAAGTGTAAATGGAATCAGTTACACCCTCCGCGATACCTACTTCCCCACCATCGATACGAATATGCCGTCCCGTCTCACAGAAGGAGAAGCCAATTTAATGGAGGTCTTGTCCAGTGCCTTCCGACACAGCAAATCTCTTCAAAAGCATATTTTATATTTATACTCTCATGGCTCCATGTATAAATGTGTCAATAATAACCTGCTCTATCATGGATGCATTCCCATGACCGATAACGGTCAGTTCCAGGAAGTTACCATCCAAGGAGCGGTCTACAAAGGAAAAGCCCTGTTGGACCACATCACCGAACTGGCAAACCAGGCTTATTTTTCCCCAGTAAATCATGTTGGCAAGCAGGACGCCATTGATTTTATGTGGTATCTGTGGTGCGGAAGTTATTCACCTTTGTTCGGAAAGAGTAAACTGGCCTGTTTTGAGCAATATTTTATAGAAGATAAACAGGTAAAGCAGGAGCTTTATAACCCCTATTATGAATTGAGCAACCAGGAAGCAATTTGCATTAAAATTCTAAAAGAATTCGGGTTGGATGAAAAAAATGCCCACATCGTAAACGGACACGTACCCGTCCGGCTAAAGGAAGGAGAAAGCCCCATTAAAGCAGGAGGAAAACTCTTCGTAATTGACGGCGGCATTTCCAAACCCTATCAACCCAAAACCGGAATTGCCGGATATACCTTGATTTACAATTCCATGGCTCTAAATCTGGCAAAACATCCAACCTATGAACTGTCAGACCAGAGAGCACTCCAAAAATGGACGCCCAGCGTAGAGACAATCGAAACTATGAAGCCTCGGATTACCGTTGGAAACACCGATATCGGCAAAGAACTTTCCCGTCAGGTTGAGGATTTAAAAGAGCTCATGGCAGCATATAATGAAGGTAAAGTGAAACAAAAAAACTCCTTCACTCCCCCTGATTTGTATGCGCACTAATCCAAGTATACTAGTGTGCTGTATCATTCATCTTTAGCTAAACAGTGCTGAATATTTTGTCAGCTGCAAGGCGGAAGATGGAGGCGTAGTGGGCTACGCTGACTGATGACAACGCGGCAGATGGCAAAATAGGCAGTGCTGTTTAGCTA
>JAVBLX010000168.1:0-13107 GCA_031553075.1 Acetivibrio sp. | reverse complement strand
AGAGACTTGGTGGTGGAAAACACTCCAGTTCCGCAGGTTAAGGGGTTCTAAGACGAATCCACTAGACAGTGGCCCTTTGCGGGTCGAGTTCGATGGACATCCTTGTCCACTCACTCTAAAATGCCCGTCCATGGGCATTTTTCCCTAGGTTATCGAAGATTCGTCTAAGAACCCCTAAACCTGCTCCAAATGGAGTGTTTTCCACCACCAAGTCTCTTTTCTGCGCCCTTTCCATTGCCCCTCATCCAGCTGATTTTCTCAGATTAAAAGTTTACTAATTGAATCAAGCTTAATTAAACAAGATAAAAAAAGATAAAAGATAAAAAAACAAGACTAATAGTAAATACTTGACAGGCAGCAATTCAAGAATCGGTTTGCGGTCAAGATATTTACAATTAGTCTTTTTTTATCTACAACAATTTATACAAGAACTTCCGGGTAGCCACATACATACACGCCCACCGTTAGTTGTAGACCTTACGTTTGAGAATACCAGCAGCCCAGGAAAGGTTCGGCGGGAACGTGGGGGATGGGATGGAAAAAAATCCATTCCGTAGCAGGGTTAGAAGGTCTTGGGCAAAGTTTCGATACCGTAGGGAGTCGAGGCACGGATGCCGAGACAGGGCGATTGGTGCACGGATGCACCATGGAGCCCGGCCCGTAACCAGCCACAGTCTGGATGCTTTGCCCTAGACCTTCTTGCCCTGCGAAGGTGGATTTTTTTCCATCCCATCCCCCACGTTCCCGCCGAACCTTTCCTGGGCTGCGTCCGGTTTTCCCAACCCACATCAACAACTAACTCCCAAGATAGTTGTTTTTGGGGTAGGGATGAATGGCAATAAGATTTGAGGAACGTAGAAGGATTTTATAATAAGTAAAGTTTATTTTCCCTTCAGTTTATGTTATCATAAAATAAATTGGGGGGAATTAAAAATGCAAAATATACACGAATCTATCGAATATCAGGACAATTTGCCAGTCCTTATGTGGCTTCATCGTGCCAACCTTGTCCAAAGTCATTGGCACAATTCACTGGAGCTTCTCTTCGTACTGGAAGGTCAGGTCGACATCTATTTTAATGGAGAAAAGCAAACCTTCCGAGAAAACGATATTGCCATATTACCACCAACCCTGGTACATTCCATCATGTCCGAAGAAAATAATATTTTACTCGCCGTCCAAATTTCCTATGACTTCATTTCCAAGCACGGCGGCATGGCCTGCGACTTTTTAAGCTACGCAGACATTAACGAGCGGAACCGTGCTCGTCTGCGAAATGTAATTGCCAGAATGATGGTGTTATATGGGAAAGAAGGGACCGGATATGAACTGCGACTCAATTCCCTGGCCCTGGAGCTTACCTATCTTTTAGCAAGATACCGCTCCGCCTCAATGCTTCGGGCCGAGACTCAATGGGATGCAGCTCGCCTCAGGCGGATGATTGAATATATTGACGAAAACTATCAGGGAGACATTTCTCTTACTGGATTAGCCGAAAGGGAAAATCTCTCAATGAGTTATGTTTCCAAGTTTTTTCAGAAAAATATGGGCGTGACCTTTATGAAATATCTGAATGCAGTGCGACTTCGTTCAGCGGTTAAGGACCTTTTGGAAACCAGTAAGCCGATTACAGAGGTTGGATTGGATAATGGTTTCCCTAATCAAAAGTCCTTCTTTAAGCTTTTTAAGGATACCTATGGAGAATCACCCAAATCCTTTCGGAATCGCTGCGTAAGTGACTTCTCTACTTATCAGGATGGTTTTGATTACTTTCAGATTGATGAGAAACGGGCCTTGGACACTCTTTTCCGTCATTTAACCCCTGAAGGGACAAACAATACGGAAAGTCAGCCAGTAGTAAGTGATGGGATTACGGTAAATATTGCAGAGAAAGGAACGCCTCTTAAGCATACCTGGAAAAGAATTATTTCCGTTGCCCGGGGAAAGGACCTGCTAAATGAAAATGTCAGGGCAATGCTTCGGGATTTGAAGGAACGGGTGGGGTTTGAAGAAATCCGGTTTCATAATATCTTCGGGGATGAGATGCTGGTATATCATGAGAATGCAGATGGTGCACCAATCTATAATTTTACGCAGATTGACCAAATTCTGGATTTTTTACAGGGAATAGGAATGAAGCCCTTTGTTGAACTTGGTTTTATGCCGGGCCTCATGGCGGAAAATAGGGATCAGACACTTTTTTACGTGCCGATTTGTGTTTCAAAGCCAAAGGAGCTTCTTTTGTGGAAAGAGCTGGTACATAGATTTACGCTACACTGCAGGGAACGTTATGGCGATTTGAACGATTGGCATTTTGAAGTGTGGAATGAGCCGGATTTTTCGGGCGTCTGGTGGTATGGCAGCTTTGAAGAATATATGGACTTATATAAAGCCAGTTGGGAAGCCGTGAAACAGGCAGCACCAGAAGCCCAGGTCGGCGGACCGGCTTGCTTGGCTTTACTAAAAGAAAATCAAACTTTAATTCAAGAATTTTTGACATACAGTAATCATGAAGGATGCCCAGCCGATTTCCTGAGTTTTCATGTATACCCAAGTGGAGTTCAGTCATTGCCTGATTTTGAGAGACTAGGCAGCAGTGCCATGGACGATCTGGCGAAGGAATTTCCACTACCGAAACAGACGGATACCCTTCAGACAAGTATAGAGGGCATAAGGTCCATAGTCGGAGAGCAAATTCCCCTTTTTGTAACAGAATACAATTCAGATGCATGGGCAAGAAATCTTTGTCACGATACCTGCTATGAAGCCGCCTATGTAGTAAAAAACACACTGGAAACAATGGATATGACGGAAGGACTTATTTATTGGACTCTTACCGATTTAATGGAGGAGCAACCAATGGGTAAGAGCCCCTTCTTTGGAAACTTTGGTTTATATAATATACATGGCATCCCCAAACCTCATGTGCTGGCATTTGAACTGCTAACGCAGCTGGGGAATGAAAAAATTGATTCCGGGGAAGGCTATTTTGTGACTCGAAACCAGCATGATTTTCAGGTTATTATGTATAATTACTGCCATTTTGACAACATTTTCTGCTCCCGGGATACATCAGGAATCAGTGGCGGTAAACGCTATAACGTGTTCAATGATGTTGAGATGGTGCTGGACATCAGGCTGGAGAACATTCCAAAGGGGAATTACCGAAAGGTTATAAAAAGAATTAACCGTAAGTATGGAAGCAGTTTTGACCGTTGGGTTGAAATGGGAGAACCGGAATATTTGACCTCAGAGGAGATTCGCTATTTAAAGGCCATGGCAAATCCTCATATAAGCGGCGAAACGATTTTTGTGGAGGATAGCTTGGTATTGCATGATACCCTTGAACCCCATGAGGTATGCCTGATTCAGTTTACCATGTTAGATTAATAAACGAAAACAGATATTCAAGGAACAAACTTATCATAGAGAGCTATCAGGAGGAATCAAAATGAAGAAAGAAATATATTTGGCAGGCGGCTGCTTTTGGGGGACGGAAAAGTACCTTGAAATGCTGACCGGAGTAAATTCTACAGATGTAGGATACGCAAATGGAGCAACCGAAAACCCAACATACGAGGAAGTTTGTCATAATAATACTGGACATGCGGAAACGGTTCATGTTGTTTATGATGGCGAAGTTATCAGCTTGAGTGACATTCTACAGAAGTATTATGAGGTGATTAACCCCACCTCTGTTAATAAACAAGGTGGAGATTCAGGGACACAATATCGTACTGGAATCTATTTCACAGATGCCGTGGATAAGGATATCATACAAGCTTCGATTGAAGAATTACAGACGAAATATGAGAAACCAATAGCAATTGAGGTAAGACCTTTAGAAAACTATTATCTGGCAGAAGAATACCATCAAAAATATCTAAAGAAAAACCCAAACGGTTATTGTCATATTAAATTTTGAGAATACCAGCAAAACTTATTCCCCAGGCCCTTTTACCAACTTCCGCAGCCCATACAGCGCAATCAAGTTCGGAACCGCCATAAGCACATTAATCGTATCTGTAATTTCCCATACCAGCTCAAGAGAAGATACGGCACCAAGGAAAATCATAATAAGGTAAATGATGTAATACCCCTTTAAGTATTTGGGGGAAAATAGATATAGAAAGGCCTGCTGTCCAAAGTATGACCATCCAATTAGGGTGGCAAAGGCAAATAAGATGAGACAGAGTCCAATTAACAAGCTGCCAAAGGGGATGGCTTCAAAAGCAGCGTGGGTCAGACCACCAGCATCTTTTCCAATAATGCTTTCCGGATGATTCAGCAGATTGCATACGATTACAATTCCTGTAATGGCACAAAGTACCACCGTATCCCAAAAGGTAGCAGTCATGGAGATGAGTGACTGCCTTGCGGGATTTTCTGTATCACTTCCAGCCGCAGCAATGGCTGCCGAGCCCAGTCCGGCTTCATTGGTAAAAAGTCCCCTGGCAATCCCATAGCGGAGGGCAGCTTTCACGGAAAAAGCAATGATACCACCCATAATACCGCCAGAGAAAGAAGGAAGAGAAAAAGCTGATTTCATAATTAAAACAAGAGCTGGTAAAAAATATGGTAAATTTATAAGAAGAAGAATGACACATGCAACCAGATAAGCACCACCCATGGCAGGAACCAGCTTCATACACAACTTTTCAATGGAAGAAGCACCGCCGATCAAAACAAAACCAACTACCAGGGAAATGATAATCCCTGTGATTCCAGGAGGTAATCTCCATAAGTAACTGGCTGTATTGGATATGGAATTGGCTTGGGTGGTACAGCCAACACCAAAGGAGGCCAGGACTACCAGCAGTGCATAGCATATGGCAATTCCTTTTTTCTTTAACCCATCCTCTAAGGCATACATGGGACCACCATAAAAGTGCCCATCTTCATTTTTGCGGCGAAATAATAAAGCAAGATAACATTCTGCATAAGTAGTTGCCATTCCCAAAAGCCCCGTAATCCAACACCAGAAAACTGCGCCGGGACCACCAAGGGCAATGGCGGTGGAAATGCCAATAATGTTACCTGTCCCCAAAGTGGCAGCCAGGGTCGTTGTCAGGGCTCCGAATCCACTGAAGCCGTTTGCTGCTGTTTTTTCAGGGGTAATGGAAAGCTTGATACCAAGCCAGGTCTTTTTTTGAATAAATCCTAATCGAAGAGTAAAATAAAGATGAGTTCCTAATAATATCAGTATAATTGGAGCACCCCATAATATTTTATTCAGTGATTGAAAAAAAGAAAGCATAATAAGGACTCCTCTGTACCGTTTTAGTGAGACTGACATGATAAAATAAATCACGTGTTTCAAAAAGGAACAAGACGGCATAATAAAGGTTAGATTAGTTTATTATATTAAAGAGAGCTACCTAAAATTACCAGAAAGTTTTTAAATAAATTTTTTGCTGTGTGAACATAATATTATCAAGATAAGTATTAACTTATCGAATAGAATGTCATGGAGGTGAAAAAATATGGCAAACTCAAATAGTTCAAACAGCATGTCAGTGCCACAGGCAAAAGAAGCAATGAACAAATTCAAAATGGAAGTTGCTTCTGAAATCGGGGTACCTTTAAAACAGGGTTACAACGGTGACTTAACAAGTGCACAGACTGGTTCTATCGGTGGCGAGATGGTTCGTCAGATGATTAAGAGACAGGAAGAATCTATGTCTGGAAAAGCGAATAGCTAATTCAGAACCATAAAGAAAAAGGAGTTGCATTCGCAACTCCTTTTTGCTTGGTGTGCCAGGCATGAGCAGAGAGGGGAGGTAGGAGGAAGCGACCGGGAGAAGAGGGTGGTTTCAGGAGCGTATTTTTGTGAAAAAACACACAAATACGATAGGGAAATAAAAAAACGCAAAATTGCAAAATAATTGTTGAAATTTTTAAGAAATCATGTTAGGATGAGAAAAATACAAAAGATGGATGAGGGACTTGAGGATGAGCATAAAGGTACGTTTGTTCACATTATTTCTATTTTTGGCCGTAATTTTAGTAGGAACGGCTACATTTTCTTTTTATGAGAATAATACAGTGTCTGAGGAGATGGATAGCCTTTCAGACCATTCGATTCCTATGGCGATGGATATTATGCGTTTGCAGACTTGTGTTGTGCAGATACAGCAGTGGCTTACTGATATTTCTGCAACCCGGGCGGCTGAAGGGCTGGATGATGGATATGATGAGGCGGCAAAGTACTATGAGGAAGCTTCGGAAATTATTCAAAGACTTCAGGCAGAATATGGTGACAATGAGGTTGTACAGAACTTACAAGCTGATTTAGATGATTTTTATAAAATTGGAAAGCAGATGGCTAACTGCTATATTTATGATGGAACAGAAGTTGGAAATGGATATATGGCAACTTTTGATCCCTATGCAGCAAGTATGACAGATAAGGTGCAGACTTTGCTGGATGAAGCCGTGAAGAGCCTGGATGAGCAGACGGACTTTACAGTGGAAAAAATTGCAGGAGTAACGATGAATCTGCTGGTTACTTTTGGGGTTATCCTTATTGTTGTTGCAATCTATATGTTTTTCCTGGCAAGAGGTATTACAAAACCAATTAGCAGTGTGGTCAATATGTTAAATCAGATGTCTTCCGGGAGAGGTGATTTAACGAAACGGTTGGAAGTTAAATCAAAGGATGAAACGGGAAAACTGTCTCTTTATTTTAACCTGTTTATTGATAATCTTCATGAAATGATTTCCTCTATGGTTGCAAGCATTGATGGCCTGGAGTCATCCACCATACAGGTTACAGTGGCGATGGACAATTCAAATGAGGATGTTTCAGAAATCAATGTAAATATAGAACGAATTACCAAGTCGGTTAATGAGGTGGCTCACTTGGTACATGAGATTTCCGATAGTGCGGAAACCATGTCAAAAGGAATGTATGTGACGGTAGAGAATATATCCACTTCTACCGATAAGAGCGTTATTATTCAGAAAAATGCCCATGCAGGAACTAAGAACATAGAAGCGTTAAGCAATCTTATGAATTCCGTTGCATCTAATACCAATGTAGTATATACCTCCGTGGAATCTTTGGAGCAATCCTCCAAGGAAATTGAAAAGATAGTAGAAATGGTAAGAGATATTGCAGATCAGACCAACCTGCTGGCACTAAATGCAAACATTGAAGCGGCCCGGGCAGGAGAGCATGGAAGGGGCTTTGCCATAGTGGCATCTGAGGTTTCCAAGCTTGCTCAGGACAGTATCAATGCCGTTGACAAAATTAGCGATATTATTGGAGACATTCGGATAAAATCCAAAACCTCCTTTGATTCCATAAGTGAAGGGAAGGAACTGGTGGTACAGGCTTCTGAAAAAGCGGATGAGACATCCGTTCAATTTACGGAAATATCCACGGATATAGATTTGATTAGCGGATTGATGAAGGAAGCACTGGTTCTGGTGAAAGAACAAAGTGATTTGTCTGATGTGATTTTAGAATCGGTTCACAGCATTGATGAAAATGCAACATCGACTGCTGATAATTTAAAACAAATCAATTCCGCTATGGAGGAACAGGTAGCCACCATTGAAGAGGTAGCCGCCAGTCTGGAAGAGGTATCCTGTATGAGCACTGAACTGAAGGCACAAACCAGTCAGTTTAAGCTAAAGGAACAATAAAACAAATTCGTGTTGGCCCCAGCCTATCAGCAAGTGATAGGCTGGGGAGTGAATCGTTACGGAAAATCAGACAGAAAAAATGCTGGTAAGCGAAAATCTTGACATTTTAAAAAAGCAATGATAATATATTTTTATAAAAAGTAACCATCAGGTGTGGCGGTTACTTTTTTGTATGTAATTAGATCAAATCATGGTTTGCAGACAAGCTATAATATATGCCAGCCAATGATTTGATTTTTACCTGATGATTTTTTGCGGGCACTTTTGTTTTTTATAAGAAAAGAGGAAAAAATGGGATATAAAGATTTAAAGGTATTTATGGATTTACTGGAAAAAAGGGGAGAGCTGGTACGAATCAAAGCACCTGTTTCGGCAGAATTGGAGATTACTGAAATTGCGGATCGTATCAGCAAAACCAACGGACCAGCCCTGTTGTTTGAAAATATCGAAAATTCCCCATATCCGGTGCTGATAAATGCTTTTGGGTCCTATGAACGAATGAGCCTTTCGCTGGGGGCGGAAGCTTTGGATGAAATAGGTGGAGACATCGCCAAATATCTGGATTTATCCAACTATCTGTCCATCAAAAAGCTGATTAAATTTGCACCTCAACTACTTCGTCTTCTTTGCTGTTTCCCTCTTCGGCAGCGGTGGACTCCGGTTCGTCCTGCCTGCCAGCAGGTAATCCAGCGAACCCCCGATCTGGATACCCTTCCTGTATTAAAATGCTGGCCACTGGATGGCGGCAGATTTTTTACCCTGCCTTTAGTATTTACAAAATATTACGAAAGCTCCAATCAAAACGTGGGAATGTATCGCATGCAGATACTGGACAAAACCACTACCGCCATGCACTGGCACAAGCATAAAGATGGAGCAGGGATTTATGAGGATTATCGTAACCGGAAAACAAAGATGCCGGTTGCAGTGGCACTGGGCTGTGATCCGGCTATTACTTATGCGGCTACAGCACCTCTGCCACCCAAAATTGATGAAATCATGCTGGCTGGCTTTTTAAGAAAAAAACCAGTATCGATGGTAAAGTGTATAACCAATGACATTTATGTTCCGGCTGATGCACAGTTTGTCCTGGAGGGATATGTAGATACGGAGGAGGATTTGGCTTGGGAAGGGCCTTTTGGTGATCACACCGGCTATTATTCCCTGGCAGACTGGTATCCCAGATTCCATGTGACCTGCATTACCCATCAGAAAAATCCAGTGTATCCGGCGACGATTGTTGGCAAACCTCCCATGGAGGATTGCTACATGGCAAAGGCTACCGAGCGGATTTTTCTACCGATTCTAAAGTTTCAAATGCCACAGCTGGTAAACTTGAATCTACCCTTGGAAGGTGTTTTTCATAACTGTGCCATTGCATCCGTAAAGAGAGAATATCCGGGAGTTGGCTATACAGTAATGAATCATATCTGGGGAATGGGGCAGATGCGTTATACGAAGATGATTATTGCTGTAGATGAAGAAACAGACCCTTATCATACCGAAAAAGTATGGAATGACGTCCTTACCAATGTGGATTTTGAAAAGGATATTCTATTTTCCAAAGGACCATTGGATGCATTGGACCATTCTTCCAATGAAGCTTTTTTTGGAACCAGAATTGGGATTGATGCAACAAAGAAGGTGGGCAGGCCTGACCAAAGGGGCACCATGAAGGTGATGGCTATTAAGAAAGAAAAACCATGGGCAGGTCATGAGGCTGCAGTCCGTGCTTTAGAGGAAGGATCGGATGCTTTGACCATTATTGTCGATGATACAGAGGATGTTACTGACCTTAAGACCATTATGTGGCGGGTGTTTAACAATATTGATGGATTGAGAGATCTTGTGGTGAAGGATGGACGAGCAGCAGTGGATGCCACCAGAAAGGTTTTGGAAGAAGGACTGAAACATCCCTGGCCGGAAGACATTGTTATGTCACAGGAGATACAGGATAAAGTCTCCAGACGCTGGAGGGATTACGGTTTTTAGAAATTTTGAAATACTGGGTTGGTAGATTGGAGTATGAGCGGAAACCGGAGTCTGATTTGCGTTAAAAGGTACAGATGGGAGCTGAAATGGTAAAAAAAATTGGAAAGCTTATTAACAAAATTATAAAAAAAATTGATGAATACGGAAAGCTGGTTATGTTCAGTCATACCATATTTTCCTTTTCCTTTGCGGCCGTTGCATTTCTTCTGGCAAGCAGAGGAATTCCTACATTTCATAACACCTTTTGGGCGGTTTTGGCCTTTTTGGGTGCAAGGACTGGAGCAAATGCACTAAATCGGGTCATTGATGCCAAAATTGACCTTAAGAATCCCAGAACAGCAGATCGGCAGATTCCACAAGGAAAAATAAGCGTGGGGGAGACCTTGTTTCTCACGGCAGCTTGTTTTGTGCTTATGGTAGTCAGTGCTTATCAGCTCAATTTATTGTGCTTTATGTTATCTCCATTGGCCTTGATTGCCATGTGTGTGTATTCTTATACCAAGCGATTTACCTGGCTCTGCCATTTGTTTTTAGGAGCAACCTGTGGCATTGCACCAGTGGGTGCCTGGCTGGCTGTAACCGGTAAATTTGATTTGATCCCTCTTTTGCTGGGAGCGATTAACTGTTTGTGGACCGCAGGCTTTGATGTGATTTATGGTTCTCAGGATTATGAATTTGATAAAGCAAATGGTCTTCACTCCATTCCAGTCAGATTTGGCGTGGCTGGCGGGCTTAAAATCAGTACACTATTTCACGTAGGGGCGTTACTTCTATTAGGTGTTTTTGGATACCTGACCGCTCCGGTGATGGGGATTTTGTTCTGGATTGCCTGGGGGGTGATTGCTATCCTGATGGTGGTGCAGCATAAGATGGTAAGCGCCGAGAATCTGAAGAATGTAAATATTGCATCCTACAGCATTAGCCAGATTACCAGTTTGATATTATTGTTTTGCGGTGTTTTGGATGTTTTTATATGATATTGTTTAAGCGATGTGATTAGATGAAAGTCTGCTTTGCGGTGACATTGCTGAAAGTGGAGGTCGAGCCTTGGAAAAAAACAGATATGTAATAGGTATTACAGGTGCCAGTGGTACAATATATGGATTAAAGACAGTCGAAAGCTTCCTGGCAATGGGTGCAGAAGTACATCTTATCGTGACGCCCATGGGGACTGAAGTCATGTATTATGAAACAGGCTTTCAACTGACAGAGTGGGTAGAAGCAAAAAAAAAGGAATATAAGAATCAATTAATATTGGAAGATTATCAAAACCTGTTTGCCGGGCCAGCAAGCGGATCCTATGACTGTGACGGTGTTATCCTGGTACCTTGCTCCATGTCGACGTTAGGCGAACTGGGCAATGGGATTACCAAGAATCTCATGACCAGGGCAGCCGATGTGGCTTTGAAGCAGAAACGTCCATTGGTAATCGTACCGCGGGAAACGCCATTATCAACCATACATTTGGAAAATATGCTGACTTTGTCCAAAGCAGGTGCCTATATTTTACCAGCTATGCCTGGTTTTTATCAGAAGCCGGAGGCAATAGAGGATATGGTTGACTTCATGGTGGGAAAGATTTTGGATTGTTTGAATATAAAAAATAAATTATACGACCATTGGCAGGGAAAATGAGTAGAAGAAGGCAGCCTAAGTAGATGACGAAACGTCTGCTAAACAGTATGCAGGTAAGCTGGAGGAAAAGAAAGGAAACAAACAATTGATGAAGAAAGTACATGGATTTGAATTTATTGATAAAACAAATAATCAAAATAGCAATATAAATATTAATAAAAATAGTAATAAAAATACTAGTAATAGTCATGGTAAAAGGATATTAGCAGTAATTTTGGTGCTGGGAATGATGACAGCTCTATTAGGTGGATGCAAGGGAAAAGAACAAAAAGCCCCGGTGATTCATTTAGGTGTCATGTATTCCTCTGATATTATTCCACTTGGAATCATAGAAGATCAGAAATTGGACGAAAAATATGGCTTTGATCTGGTTATGCAGGTGTTTTCATCTGCCAAGGACCGGGATGCGGCTTTACAGTCGGGAGAACTGGATGGTATATTTACGGATTATGTAGCAATGTGTATTTACCAGAATGCCGGTCTGGACATGAAAATAACCGGTGTAACGGATGGAGATTTCCAGCTTCTTGCTGGAAAGGATACAGGAATTACCAGTTTACAGGATTGTGCCGGAAAATCCATTGCTATTTCGGAGAATACACTGATTGACTACACACTGGATTATATATTAGAGCAAAATGGATATGAAAGCGATTATGTATCCAAGGAAATCGTTCCCCGGATACCGGATCGATTTGAAATGCTTCGGACGGGAAAGATTGACCTGGGTCTTATGCCGGAACCATTTGCCACATTAGCTCTGGAGGAAGGTGCTGTGTTACTGGGCAGTGCCAACGGAGAAGGGATATTCCCAGCAGTATCTGCGTTTACACAGAAATCCATTGAAGAAAAAGATGACACCATAAAGGCATTTTATCAGGCATATGGTGAGGCGGTAGATTATATTAACACGACACCACTGGAAAATTTTGAAGATATTGTAATTAAGTCAGCAGGTTATCCGGAAGAAATGAAAGGGAAAATTGTTCTTCCTACTTTCAGGAAGAATACCACGCCTTCTGAGGAAGAATTGGAAAAGGCCATAGCCTGGGCGGCAGGGAAAGGGTTGTGTGATGCTGGGCTAAAGCCTTCTGACATATTGCATATATATTAGTTTTAGACTGTAATGTGGCACAAGCATGAGAAAACGTTGATTTCCTCTTGTTCTTGGGTGTACAGGTGTGATGGAGAGTTTTAAAGAGCAGGCTGATAAGATAGGGGAGGAGAAGAGTATGCTGGAAATAAAGAAATTATTTGCTGAATACGAGGAAAAGGGTATGCCTCAGGAAATAATCAGGAATTTAAGTTTTTCGCTTCCAGAAAATGGGGTGCTGGCCGTAGTAGGTCCATCCGGTTGCGGGAAAACTACTTTGCTGAATACTCTGGCTGGAATATTCACACCTCAGAAGGGTGAGGTTTTATTCCACAACCAGCCCCTTTCACCCACCACAACGGTCATTGGCCTGATTCCGCAAAACTATGGTCTTCTGCCATGGAAAACCGTAATGGAGAATTGCCTGTTTTCGGTAGGAAATCAGAAAGCGAAGGAAGGGACAGCAAGAGAATATTTGGCATCCCTTGGCATTGCTGAATTGGAAAATCGCTATCCACGAGAAATAAGCGGAGGTCAAGCCCAGCGTGTGGCTTTAACCAGAGCCTTTCTGATGGAGCCAGAGCTTGTCCTAATGGACGAACCATTTGCCGCATTAGATTTTGCAGCTGCACATACTGCAAAGGAACTTACTTTCCAAATATGGGAGACTCATAAATCGACCACAGTGATTGTTACTCATCGTCTGGAAGAAGCATTCTATCTGGGAACTCGCCTGG
>JAVBLX010000216.1:0-10297 GCA_031553075.1 Acetivibrio sp. | reverse complement strand
GGACCAATCGGTGAGGATGATTTTTCGAGAGTACGGATGAAAAAACGTAGGTGTAGCGGGCTACACTGAGGCTTTTTCATTCGTGCTCTCGGGAAATCAGACCAGCGAATGGTCTAGTTATTTAGAAGATGGTGCACTAGTACAGTGTATCGTAAGTTCGTGTGTAAAGAGTGCCTGATATCCGCATCAGAAGCGTGTCTGCGAAGCGACGGCGTAGTGGTCCCTACGGCTAGCTTTGCAGGCAGGTTTCTGCTGTGGATAACGGGTGCTATTTGTGCATGAACTTATGATACACTGTACTAGCCTTTCACAGCTCCCAAAACAAGACTCTCTTGAATCTTCTGGCTCATAAAACAGTATACAATTAAAGTAGGGAAGGTTGCAATCACTAATGCCGCACCGATGGGTCCCCACTCAGTGGTATAAGAGCCAGACAAGGTCTGGATACCCACCGACAGAGTCCGGTATTTGGAATCACTGATAAAAATAACCGCAAACATTAATTCATTCCAAGCCTGTAAAAAAGTAAAAATAGCAATCGTGGATAAAGCCGGTTTCATAAGTGGTAAAATTATGCGAAAAAATATTCCATAAATGCTACTGCCATCAATGCAAGCCGCCTCTTCCAGCTCTACCGGAATGCCATTCATAAAACTGCTGCTGATTAAAATCGCCATGGCCAGAGCAAATGCCGCATAAGGCACAATCAATGCCTGATAGGAATTAGCCATTTTCAAGTTCCGGAGAATGATAAATACTGGCAGGATTGCTGCATGAATGGGCACCGTAAGGCCCAGCATAAAAATATTATTTACCACTTTCCTTCCCTTCCATACAAGGCGGGTAATAGCATAGGTTGCCATTAATGCAATGATGGAGGTCAGCAGGATAGTAAGTCCTGTTACAATAATACTATTAAAAAAATACTTCCCCATATTTCCTACGGTCATGGCTTTTTCATAATTGGACCAGAGCCATTCCTTCGGCAGTCCGATGATATTTTCACCGAATATCTCGTTGTTTCCCTTGAGAGAAAATGTCAGCATCCAGTAAATAGGAAACATTTGAATCAAAGCCCAAACACAGAGTATTCCAAAAACAAATTTATTGCCAATTCTCTTTTTTCCCATATCACACCTCTGTATCTGCCCGGAAGGCCTTTTTGATTACGATCGCAAAGAAGAAACACATAAAGATTACAATCATGGCAATCGCACTACCAAATCCGTAACGATTTCTGCCAAATATCATGGATACCATTAAGGTACTGGGCACCTCGGAAGCGTGAGCCGGACCGCCATTGGTCAATACATAAATGAGATCAAAGGCTTTTAAGGATCCAGTTACTGCAAAAATGGTACACACCTGCAAAACCGGTTTTAGCAGCGGAATCGTTATAAAGCGAGAGGTCTGCCAGGCATTTGCTCCGTCTATCGTTGCCGCCTCATTCATCTCTGGTGAAATGGACTTGATTCCGGCATACATGAGCAGCATATGATATCCCACGTATTGCCAAAGGATTGGTATGAATACTGCCAGTAAGGCCGTGTTCTGATCTCCCAGCCAAACCCTGGCATAGGCATCCAGACCAAGGCTGCGCAATGCAGAATTGACAATACCATATTCCGGGTTATAAATTTTCATCCACAGCTGACCAATGACTACGGTAGAAATCAGTACTGGTATAAAAAAAACCGATACAAAGAACTTTTCACCTTTCACTCCCCTTGCCAATACCAGTGCAAGAAACAGAGAAATCGGCAGCTGAATCACAACCGACAAAATGGCCAGTAAAAACGCATTTCGAATGGTCTTTGGAAAGCCTGCTGATTTACTGGTAAACAGCTCCATATAATTTTGTAGTCCAATAAATGTCCCGTCTGTAATGCCATCCCACTTTAACAAGCTGTAATACCCCGACATAAAAATCGGCAGAATGATTATCACTCCAAATAAAACCACAGCCGGCAGCATAAATAAGAAAATAGCCACCTTATTGCTTCTTACTCGATCCATTTCCTGCTCCCATCTGGGCACAAACTGCGCCCGCGCTTTTCTTTCTCTTTTTGCCATCAATTATTCTTAAGCTCCCGACACAAAAGCCTATACGAAAGAACTAACATTTACTTTGCTTATTGCATCTGCGTAAAATAGGGGAGGCTGAAATATAGCGTTCATACCTTCCCCTCCTATACTGCATGATTATTTACTATTAATGGCTTCCACTTTTTTGTATTATTTGCCAATAATAGCTCTTATCTTTCTGCTAACCTTTGCTCTACCGGTCGCTATTTATCCCTTATCTCTCCAGCTGTGCTGCCATTCCCTGTGCAAATTCTTCTGGTGTTACATTTCCTATGTAGAGCTCCTGTAACAATGCCAAATATTCACCTGCATCCTCTGCTGCCATCAAGGTATCAAACCAGAGGGTAAAAGATGTAGCATTTGCTGCATAATCGGCAACCTGCTTTGTAATTGGATTTACGTTACTGTCGTCGTAGTCTACTTTCCAAGCCGGGATACCAGCTCCATCCAAATAAGCGTATTTAGAAATGCTCTTTGTCAGGGCAAACGCAGCCTCACCAGCCAGGTCTGGATTTTGAGTAGAAGCTGCTACCATCAGAGTATCTGCTGCTCCACCCATAAAATCTGTAATCTTGGCATTCCCACTATTGATAACTGGTACTGGTGCCACGCTGAAGTCACCAGGATTAGGAGCATCGGTTAAAATAGATCCACCCATCCAGCTTCCGGTGATGTACATTGGTACGGTTCCATTATAGAAAAGTGCGCATGCTTCGTCATTTGAGAGACCGGTCGCACCATCAATAAATGCGCCCATATCGATCAATTCTTTAACAAGCTTTGCTGATTCCTGGAAATCTGTATCATTATAGCTAACACCATTCTTGGTAAGCGCATTTTTTACTTTTTCCGGTCCTGCTGATTTTAATGTCAATGCGTCATGACACATAGCCAGTACCCAGGTATCTTTTACGCTTACACCAAATGGGGTGATTCCGTCATTTAAAAAGGTCTGGCATACGTTAATTAATTCCTCATAATTGGTTGGTGCAGTTAAACCTTTTTCATCAAACATTTTCTTGTTATAAAACAATGCAGAAACTGGTGTGGTATAAGTGGTTCCATACAGCTTGCCATTGTAGGTTGCATTTCCAAGGGCTGCCTCTGGGAGTTCTGCTTTCATGGCATCGGTATAGTAAGAATCCAATTCTAATACTTTACCAGCATCTACGAAAGAAGTAGAAAAGCCACCGCCCCAAGTGTAGAAAATGTCAGGTAATTCATTTACTGCTACGGCTGATTTGATTTTGGTCTTGTAGGATTCATTTTCGAAGGTCTCATGGACAATCTTTATCCCTGGGTGACTTTCTTCAAAATCAGCAATTGCCTGTGTATAGGCATGGTTGAAGGAATCACTCTCCGTTGCGATGCTCCATAATGTCAGAGTTGTTTCTTCTGTCTTATCGCTGTCTGATGTCTCGGTTTTGATGCCTGTGTCCCCCGTGCTTGCCGAATCATTATTTCCTGCTGTATTTGTGTTCCCCCCACACGCTGTCAAAGAAAGGGTCATTGCACCAATCATGGCGCAGGCGCATAGCTTTCTGAATGTTTTTTTCATAAAATACATCCTCCTGTTTTTTTATATTCTTATTATAGACATTCAGCAAAAGCATTTGAACGGATAATTTTTACCATAATAAGTAAAATTTTTACTTAGCAATATTTTTACTTGGTAATATTTCTACTTGGTAATATTTCTACTTGGTAATTTTTTTTACTTGATAATATTTTTTCTTATTTGAACAAAAACACGCTGACTATTCACAGGAACAATCAGCGTGTTTATTACCTATTTTCTCTAATTCATTTGTATTTTTCTGCCAGATCAACTCGAACTAACGCCTTGTGGAGCGCTAACTCTGCTCTTGCCAGGTCGTTACTCTCGCCACCTTTCATTCGCCGTTCTGCTCGAATTTGAGCTTCCCGCGCACGATCCAAATCAATTTCTCCAGGCCACTCACAGGCCTCTGCAAGGATGATTACTTTATTCTGGAGAATCTCTATAAAGCCTTCGTGCAAAGCTGCCTCTTTGGTTTCCCCGCCATTCATAATACGGAGAACGCCAGGAGCAATCACCGCAGTTAAGGGAATGTGTCCAGCCAGAATTCCTATATCGCCTTCCGTGGTTCTCAGTTCCAACATATCTGCTTCTCCATCGAAGAAAACTCGTTCGGGGCAGATAATCTGGATCTTAAATATTTTATCAGCCATAAGACCCTCCTTATTTGTTATTCCACTTTGCAACTACATCATCGATGTTTCCTGCATTTAAGAAATAACTTTCCGGTATGTCGTCGTGCTTTCCTTCCATGATTTCACGGAAGCCTTGAATTGTTTCAGCGATTGGTACATATTTTCCAGGAAGACCGGTAAACTGTTCCGCTACATTAAATGGCTGGGATAAAAATCTTTGAATCTTTCTTGCTCTGGATACCAGAATCTTATCTTCTTCGGAAAGCTCGTCCATACCAAGGATGGCTATGATATCCTGTAATTCTTTATAGCGTTGTAAAATTTCCTGTACACCACGGGCAACCTGATAGTGTTCTTCTCCCACTACGTGAGGATCAAGAATACGGGAGGTTGATTCCAGTGGATCTACTGCCGGGTAGATACCCAGCTCTACGATGGAACGGGATAGTACGGTCGTTGCGTCCAGGTGAGCAAAGGTAGTTGCTGGTGCCGGGTCGGTTAAATCGTCGGCGGGCACATAAACAGCCTGAACGGATGTAATGGAACCGTTCTTTGTGGAGGTAATACGCTCCTGAAGGGCACCCATCTCGGTTTGAAGAGTTGGCTGGTATCCAACAGCACTTGGGATACGTCCCAGTAATGCGGAAACCTCTGAACCTGCCTGCGTGAAACGGAAGATATTGTCTATGAAGAGCAATACGTCTTTTCCACCTTCATCACGGAAATTCTCAGCCATGGTAAGACCGGTAAGGCCTACTCTCATTCTGGCGCCAGGGGGTTCGTTCATCTGTCCGAACACCATGGTAGTTTTATTGATAACTCCGGATTCTATCATTTCATAATAGAGGTCATTTCCCTCTCTGGTACGCTCGCCTACACCGGCAAATACCGAATATCCACCGTGCTCGGTGGCAATGTTTGTAATTAATTCCTGAATCAGAACGGTCTTTCCTACTCCTGCTCCACCAAACAAGCCGATCTTTCCGCCTTTTTGATAAGGACAAAGTAAGTCTACGACCTTGATGCCTGTTTCCAATATCTCCGTTGATGTGGATAATTCCTCAAAAACAGGTGCCTTTCTGTGAATTGGCTTATATTCCACACCATCTGGTGCTGCTTTACCATCAATTGGCTGTCCAAGCACATTGAACATACGTCCAAGGGTGTTTTCACCCACCGGTACCGAAATCGGTCCGCCAGTCGCCTTGGCTTCCATACCACGTACCAGACCATCGGTAGGTCCCATCGCAATACATCTTACAGTGTCGTCTCCTAAATGCTGTGCTACTTCCACAACCAACGTGTTTCCTTTTATCTCCACTGTAACTGCTTCATAAATTTCAGGAAGCTTGTTTTCCTCAAACTTAATATCTAAAACCGCACCGATAATCTGAGTGATTTTTCCAATATTTTCTGCCATAATGTTTTCACTCACTCCTTTTATTCTCTTTTCGCGCGCCTTAACACCTTTAGCTCATCATTCAATTGCGGATGCTCCGGCAACGATTTCCGTAAGCTCCTGGGTAATTGAGCTTTGACGTGCTCTGTTATATTTCAAAGATAAATCTGCAATCATCTCTTCTGCATTGTTGGTAGCGTTATCCATGGCCTGCATTCTTGCACCATTTTCGGCAGCTACTGCTTCTATTAAGGCGCCATAGATAATACCGTTAATATACTTAGGAATGATTTTGTCCAATACTTCTTCCGCTTCCGGTTCATAATTCATCAGAATCAACTTGTCGTCACTGGATTCTGTCTCATCCTCCGCCACTGCACCAAAAGGCAGCAATTTAATCAGGGTTGGAATATGAGTCACCGTATTTTTAAAAACGGTATAGGCTAAGTAAATTTCCCCTACCTCTCCACTGGTAAAAGCGGTCATTACATCCCGGCCAATCTCTACCGCATCATTGTAAAGAGGTTCGTTGATTACTTCCGAATAGTCCTTACGCACTTGGTAGCCAGCTCTGGCAAGAGCATCTCTTCCTTTATTTCCGATGGCATAGACGATGACATCTTCTTTGGAAAAGTCTCCCTTGGTAACGAGCTTAACTACGTTGGCATTGTAACCACCAGCCAATCCACGATTGGAGGTTATTACAATAACGGCCTTTTTGGAGGAGCCTTCTCCTCCGTCCGTTCCGCCGGAAAGCATTGGATGTGATAGATTCCCGGACTTTCTAAGAATGGAGTTTATGGCTTCATACAAATACTGAAAGTAAGGCTTTGCTTCTTCTGCATGGCCTTTGGCTTTCTGTAATTTAACTGTCGAAACCAGCTTCATCGCCTTGGTAATCTGTCCGGTGCTTTGAATACTGCTTTTACGCCGTTTAATGTCCCTCATTGAGGCCATCTTATCACACCTCCTAAATATACACTAAAAAGAATTGCTCGCTTTAAACTCTTTCAATGCGTTTAATAATGCTGCTTCTGTCTCTTCACTCATAACTTTTTCTGAAGCGATATTTCCTGGCACTTCTGGATATTTGGTATCCAGGAATTCAAAAAATTCTTTTTCAAAGGTCAGAACCTTATCGACCGGAATGTCCAAAAGATGCTTCTTCGTGGCAATATATACCATAATAACCTGATACTCGACTGCCATTGGTTTATATTGATTCTGTTTTAGCATTTCACGAATACGTTCACCTTGCGCCAGCTTTTCTTTGGTATCGGCATCCAGGTCGGAACCAAACTGGGAGAAAGCGGCAAGCTCTCTAAACTGAGCAAGCTCGGTACGAATTGGTCCGGCAATTTTCTTCATCGCCTTAATCTGCGCTGAGCCACCTACACGAGATACGGAAAGTCCGGCATTAATCGCTGGACGGAAGCCCGCATTGAACATTTCGGTCTCCAGATAGATCTGTCCGTCTGTAATGGAAATTACGTTGGTAGGAATGTATGCAGATACGTCTCCTGCCTGGGTTTCGATAATGGGAAGCGCCGTCAAAGAACCGCCGCCTAATGCGTCAGATAGTCTTGCTGCGCGTTCCAGTAATCGGGAATGTAAGTAAAATACGTCTCCCGGATAAGCTTCACGGCCTGGTGGTCTGCGAAGGAGTAAGGACAGGGTACGATAGGCTACCGCATGCTTACTTAAGTCATCATAGATAACCAATACGTCTTTTCCTTCTTCCATCCATTCTTCACCGATGGCACATCCGGCATATGGTGCAATATATTGAAGCGGCGCCAACTCGCTGGCTGTTGCTGCAACGATGGTGGTATAATCCATAGCGCCATATTCTTCCAATGTTTTTACAATGGTTGCCACGGTAGAAGCCTTCTGCCCGATGGCAACATAAATACAGTTTACGCCCTGACCCTTCTGATTGATAATGGTGTCAATGGCAATGGCTGTTTTACCGGTCTGACGATCTCCGATGATCAACTCACGCTGACCTCTTCCGATTGGAATCATGGAGTCAATCGCCTTAATACCAGTCTGTAATGGTGTATCTACGGATTTTCTGGAGATAACTCCAGATGCCACTCTTTCTACCTGACGGTATTTGGTGGTCTCGATTGGTCCTTTTCCATCAATTGACTGGCCAAGTGCATTTACTACACGACCAAGCATGGCGTCACCTACTGGAACCTCTACCACTCTTCCAGTGGTTTTTACAGTATCGCCTTCATTTATATTCTTAGCGTCACCAAGTAATACGGCACCCACGTTGTCCTCTTCCAGGTTCATTACCATTCCGAAGATTTCATTTGGGAATTCTAAAAGCTCCCCTGACATTGCCTTTTCCAATCCATGGATACGGGCAATCCCATCGGCAACCTGAATAACCGTACCAACATCAGAGACTTCTAGTTTTGTACTATAATTCTTAATCTGTTCTTTGATTATGGAACTGATCTCTTCCGGTCTCAAATTCATGATACTTGCGCACCTTCCTTCTTATTTTTGTATAAAATTTTCATAAATATCGCTGTATTTTTGAAAATTTTACGAAAGCTGTATCTTCTTCAATTCGTTCGCCATGGTAGTTAGCTTGGTCCGAATGCTGCTGTCTACAACCCGGTCACCAATCCGAATCACCATACCGCCGATGAGCGTTTCATCCACGCTGTAATGCATAACAAACTGAACATATTTTGTCGTTTGGAGAAGTCTCTCTTCCACTGCCTTCTTCTGCTCCCCGGTTAAAGAAGCGGCTGAAGTGACATAGGCAACGCCGATATTTTTGTATTCCATCACCTGGGAAAGGAAGTACTCAAAAATCTCTTCCAAATCACCGTAACGGCCTTTTTCCACAATAATAACCAGAAATCCTACAATCTCGTCGGACACATTACCTTTGAATATCTTTTCCACTACGGACACTTTTTCTTCCCTTGAAATCTTAGGATGATTGAGAAGCTTTAAGAAATCCGGGTTGTCTTTCATAATACCAACCACGCTTTCCGCTTCCTTACCCATAGCGTCTAATTTATTCTCTTCCAGGGCCAGTTTGAACAGGGCTTCACCATAAGTTTTGGAAACTAATTTTGCCATGTCTCATCACCCATCTCTTTTAATGTGTTTTCGATTAAATCGGCCTGTTGCTTATCGTCCATAGATGCAGCTGCGACTTTTCCAGCCATTAAGCACGCCATGGAGATCATTTCCTGTTTTATTTCATCTTTTATTTTACTTTTCTCTAATTCTGTTTCTTTGTTTGCCCTGTCAATGATGCGGGCAGCTTCTGCCTTTGCTTCATCTATAATTTCATTTTCTTTTTTCAGCGCTTTTTTACGGGTCTCGCTTAAGATTTCTTCGGATTCCTTGCCTACCTGAGTCATCTTCTCATCGTACTGCTTTTTCAGAACCTGAGCGTCGGCTTGATTCTTGGCTGCCGATTCCATCTCTTCACGGATTTTTTCCTGACGCTTTGCTAAAAATGCACGGGCCGGATTAAATAACAGGTATGACATGCCTATAAATAATACAAATATGGCAATCAGCTCAATTACAGAATCTGCCAAAAACTGCAAATCCAGCCCAAAGAGCCGGTCAAACCCTTCCATGGTTGTTGTTAACACTCCAATCACCTTTCGGCCTCCTCTCGGTAAATTTTAGGTTTATTTTAATTAAAGTTTACCAAGAAGTGGGTTCGCAAATAACAAGATCAATGCGATAACCAAACCATAAAGACCTGTCGTCTCGGCTACAGCCTGTCCTAAAAGCATCGTTGACATGATGGTTCCTCTGGCACCTGGATTACGTCCAACTGCTTCTGCACCATAACCAGCGGCAACACCCTGACCGATACCAGGACCTACACCGGCAATCATTGCCAATCCTGCTCCAATTGCTGAACATGCTAAAATTAAACCTTCATTCGTAATGTTACTCATAATCAAGTTCCTCCTTAAATAAAATGTCTTTCACTCTTTGTTTTTTAAAGTGCCTTCTGCTTGATCAAGCAGCGGCGTCATCGCCTATGGCATCCGCTACGAATACCATAGTCAGCATAAGAAATACAAAAGTCTGAATCGCTCCGGAGAACACATCCAGATATACGTGCAATGCTGCTGGCCAGATAAGGGTTGCCACCTTGGGCAGTAATCCATAAACCAGTGTGAGCATTACGGTTCCCGATAAAATGTTACCGAACAAACGCAGTGACATGGATATCGGTGTTGCAAACTCGCCAATCAGATTGATTGGGAAAAACAAAAAGATTGGCTTAAATAAGCCGGTAATCTTGCCCATCTTCTGATACTTGAAGCCGTTAAACTGAATCATCACCCAAGTGATGATAGCCAATGGAAAGGTAACACCATAATCCGCAGTTGGCGGTCTTAGCCCAACCAAACCGGAAAAATTGGAAATCAGTATAAATGCGCCCAAGGTACAAATATAGTTTGCAAATTTAGGAGCAATCTTCGGTCCCATGTTGGAAGCGACCAGGTTGTCCATAATCTCAACCAACGTCTCAATGGCATTCAAAAAAGGCCCTGGCACTTGATTTGGATCCGCCCGCTTAATGGCACGATTGGCAGCAAGGCTGAAAATCAATAATGC
>JAVBLX010000206.1:0-22105 GCA_031553075.1 Acetivibrio sp. | reverse complement strand
GACCATTCGCTGGTCTGATTTCCCGAGAGCACGAATGAAAAAGCCTCAGTGTAGCCCGCTACACCTACGTTTTTTCATCCGTACTCTCGAAAAATCATCCTCACCGATTGGTCCAGTTATTTAGAAGATGGTACACTAGAGATACTTACTGGTGAAGGAGTGTCGCAGTCCGTGAAAGAGATGATGGGTTATTGAAAATCAGAGTAAGGGGGATTATGAGATGGACAAAATTACATATTTTTCAGGAAATGACACTATAGATGGTGCAATTGAACTATTTCGGGAATATTCTCAAATAAAAGGGGCAGAAGTTTGCTTTGTGCAGGCTGCATTGCGTTAAAAGCGATAGAAGAAAAAATTTGCGAAATGAAACGCCTGTATGTTAAAAAAGAATATAGACGATTAGAAATAGGCAAAGGTCTTATGGATAGATGCATTTCATATGCCAAAGAGCAGGAATATGAAATAATGCGTTTGGAAACATTGCCAGGTGTTATGGATAATGCAATAAAAATGTACTTATCGAAAGGATTTGTGAAAAAGGAATTAAAAGAGAATGTTCTCATAATGGAGAAGAAGCTTTAGAGTTGACGAATATTTAATGGAGGACGCATATGGGATGGGAACCTTGGACGGGCTGTTATTCGGAAAGTGATGGATGCAAATATTGCTTTTATTATGGTCCATACTCAAAACGCTACGGTCAAAACGATATTATTAAAACAGAGGAATTTTATAGACCAATCGAAACGGTTTATATGCCTAGAAAAAAGATTACCAAGTATAAAATGGTTGGTGGTAAAACGGTAAATACATGCTTTACGACAGACTTTTTTCTTCCGGAGGCAGATGAATGGCGGGTTGAGGCATGGGATATGATAAAACAACGCCCTGATTTGGATTTCTTTTTTATTACAAAAAGGATCGACCGTTTCTCTGTATCGCTACCAGCGGACTGGGGCGATGGATACGAGAATGTTAGAATTGGCTGTACCGTTGAAAATCAGGATATGGCGGATTATCGCTTGCCATTATTCTTGTCCTACCCTATTAAACATCGCATTATTTCCTGCTCACCACTATTAACCCATATTAATCTGACGCCATATTTACAAGGAATAGAATGTGTCTCCGCCAACGGGGAGGCGGGAAGAGAAGGAAGGGAATGTAATTTTGACTGGGTTTTAAACATGAGAGACCAGTGTGAAAATGTTGGCGTTCCATTTTACTTTCGGTCTACCGGTGCCCATTTTCGGGAGGATGGAATTTTACGTAATATAAATCCCAAGATGCAGCATCGAACGGCAAGGGAAATGGGGATAAATACGCAAGCAGATTTATCGGAAGGGGATAATTTATAGCGAAAAAGGAGAGTGATTATTTTGCCACATGTTATTGTGAAATTATGGTCTGGAAGAACGGATGAGATGAAGTCTGATAAACTAATGTATCAAACAAGAGGTTGTTTTGGGCAAAGGAGGGGGATAAATTGGTAGTAATTAATATTCGAGAGAATCCTGGATATAAAGAAAAAGCGATATCTTATTTTCAAAGTAAGTGGGCCAGTGAAGAAAGTAAAATGGTTTATGAGGACTGTATTTCGAGGAGCATTGTGACGGCGAGTCCATTGCCAAATTGGTATTTATTACTCGACAATGATAAAATTATTGGCTGCGCAGGACTCATTGCCAATGATTTTATAAGCTGGGAAGATGCATGGCCGTGGCTTTGTGCTCTGCACATTGAGGAGGAATATAGAGGAAATAGTCTGGGCGAGGTGCTGATTGAGTATATAAAAAAAGATACTGCAAAATTAGGATTCGATAAACTATATCTTTGTACAGATCATATAGATTATTATGAAAAATATGGTTTTTCTTACGCTGGAACCGGGTATCATCCGTGGGGTGAGAGTTCTCGAGTTTATGAATGCAGTGTAAGGAGTAAAGCAATCAATGAAATACTCCTATATGAGGAACTCTCTATGAATGCACATCCGGCAATCAGAACACAAATGTATGATGGGTGGGTACTGCGTTTTGCGAATGGCTATACGAATCGGGCAAACTCAATCAATCCACTATATCTGTCCACAATTCCTCTGGAAGAAAAGGTGGTGTTTTGCGAGGAATTATATACGGCTCAGGGTTTGCCAACCGTATATAAATTGACGTTGGATTCCCCGCAGAGCTTGGACAAGATACTTGGAGAAAAGAATTATAAAAAGGTTACCCCTACCAATATTATGACCAAGCCGCTCGCAGCCATAGATGGTTTCACTTCAAAGACGACAATTTGTCAGGGGATCACTAAAACCTGGCAGGATAATTATTTTCGTCTTAATGGGATTGTCGATAGCCAAAAGATGAAAACCGCGGCAATTATTCAGAGCAACATTCAAAATAAAGTATTATGTGGCATGATAGAGGAGAATGGAAAAATAGTTGCATGCGGATTGTGCGTCATTGAAAGAGGCTATGCGGGACTGTATGACATTGTGGTAGATTCCTCATACAGGGGAAACGGGTATGGATTTGATGTTTGTTCCTCGTTGCTGAATACAGCTGTGGATTTGGGGGCAAAAACGGCATATTTACAAGTTATTGCTGAAAATGTGCCAGCAATAGCGCTTTATCAAAAATTAGGTTTTGAAGACAAGTATCAGTATTGGTATAGAGTAAATAGTTAAAAGGTAGAAAGAATAAGAGATGGGATCCCGAACAGACTGTAATATTGAGAAGAAGAATTATAAATCATGGAATCTAGCATTCATCTAGCATTGAATAGCCAAGATAATATTTTTTAAATCTGCTGGACAAAGTTGACCAGCAGATTTTTTTGACATATCTTTCGTCAGAGACTGTTAGTTACCTTATATCCATTATTTTGCAGGTGACTGTTAATCTCGGAAATGGAAGTTTGGTCGTCAAAGTCAATATCTAAATAATCCTGTCCTTCATGGACATCAACACTCTGTATACCAATGATTCCCTCAAGCTGGCTAGAAACTCTGTCCTGAGTTTCTGTATTTTCCAAGCCATCAATACTTAATCTGATATGATTCATTTAGGGCTCCCTTCTGTGCCTGTTTTGCTGCGTATCTTCATTTTGGGTAAAATAACTCGTGTTAAATAGTATGGAAAGGATTAATTCTTTTTATGCAGATTTACCGGTTATTAGATTAAGGTTACAGTCAAACAATACGGAAGTGGTGTACTTTTATATTGTCATTTTCAATTTAAAAAAAGGGAAATATGTAAAATATCGCCATTGAATATTTTGGGGGATATGATAAAATGAAAACAGTATGATTTTTTTCTTAATGATTTTTATTCTTATTGAAAGTAACAGGTGAAGGTGTATGTCAGAGTCACAATGGTACAAAGCTTATGATGATCTAAATAACTCCGTATACATTATAGATGTGGAAACGTATGAAATTCTGTATTTAAACGAAGCGTTAAAAAAGAAACTTGGGACAAGCCAGGATGGAAAAGAGGGTACGGTTCTGGGACAGCCATGCTATAAGGTATTATGCGGACTGGAGGAGCCCTGCGGCTTTTGCCTGTCTCTGGAGGAACTGGGGCAAAAAGGTAACTTTTCGGAGCATAAAAATAGATATAATCCCTATTTTAATCTTTACCTAGATACATTTGAACGTATTATTGATTGGGAAGATGGAAGAAAAGCAAGATTCTATATGGTTTCAGATATGACAGAAAAGACCAGACGAGACCAGATGCTAAATCGTACCCATACGTTTATTGCGAAATTTCAGAACCTTTTTTCAAATCCCTATGATTTTGAACAACTGATGTCAAAGGCTCTTCGAGAGCTGCTCCAGTTTCTTGATGCAGAGCGCTGTACAATTTATGAATTTCAGGAAGATAAATCCCTGTTATGCACCTATGAAGAGTATGTAGGGAAACCGGATAAATCCATTTTACAGCATTCTTTTCCATTCAACAAGGTGACTGCAATGCATGATGTAATAAATCAGCAGCCATATTTTTTTAGGAAAGATGCAAAAGAATTATATGGTCAGTTTCCAATTGGGGATTATGGAGCGAAAAGTGTTTTATATGTTCCGATGATTGTAAATGGTGAACAGATTGGGATGATGGCATTAGCTACCTTTTCCAGAGAGGCTGAATGGGAGGAGGAGGAGCTTCAAATTGTATCCATGTCAGCTTCCATTATTACCGGTGTTTTTTCAAAACGTAACAGTGAAAGTATTCTGAAAAAAACCAATGACCGTCTTGCTATGGCTATGGAGGCCTCAAAGGTTGGAGTTTGGGAAATATCCATAAAAGAACAAACCATTATCTTTGATGAAGGCTTTGCCAAGCTTATGCGGATACCAGACTTGTCACCAATGCCGCTAAACCGATGGGCGGAGCATTTGTCAAGGTTCTTGAACAAGGAAGAGCATAGAGAGTACATTGAGCAGCTGAGGGGATATTATGATGGTTTGGGGAAGATAAGCTTTCATGAGCTGCCATATTTGTTTGAAGACGGCATTATATATACCAGTAATTCTGCAGAACGGATTTTTGGGGATGATGGAAAGGTAGAGAGAATTGTTGGAATGACCTGGGAGGTCACCCAGGAAGTAATGGTGAGCAAATCCTCCGAACGGGTTCTGGAAAGTGAGCTCCGTACCCAGGAGTTTATTTCACGGTTTTCAGTGCCGTTTACATTGCCTTATGCCTTTGATAGAGTAATGGATTCGGCATTAGAAGAACTTGAGACCTTTCTGCGGAGTGATCGGATTTGTGTTTATCGCTATACAGAAGATGGCGAGGCGGTACAGTGTATTTTTGAGAAGGTAAGCAGCGAGCATTTTGCTGCCGCATTAGGAAACTACCAGAGAGTAGATGAAATTACTAACCTGGTGGAACAATTTAAGGTGAAGCCATATTTGTATTATCATGATACCAAAAAGCTGTATGAAAAATATCCCCAGTTGAACTTTAACGCAGATAGCATCCTGTATACACCGATTATATTAGATGGCAAGACCCTGGGCTATATGGTGTATCTTACGATTGGCAGGAGAGCTTCCTGGACGGAGCGGGATTTGCGGCTTGCGACGATGGCGGGTTCCATTATTGCAGGAGCATTTGCTACCAATGAAAGTGAGATGGCTCTCAAGGAGGCGGTTGCAGAGGCACAGCGCTCCAGTTTGGCTAAGAGCCAGTTTTTATCCAATATGAGCCATGAGATACGTACTCCAATGAACGCAATTATTGGAATGACACATGTAGCCAAGAATACAACGGACTCAAACAAGATAAAATCTTCTTTGGACGCAATTGAGCAGTCGTCCAATCAGCTTTTATCAATTATCAATGATGTTTTGGAAATTTCCAAGATTGAATCCGGTAAGATTGAATTGAATATAGAGCCCTTTACCTTTGAAAGGGCATTGGCAAAATCCTACGCCATAGTCATTGGGAAAGCAGATGACAAAAGACAGAGAGTTCTTCTGAATCGGGGTAAGAATCTGCGAACACGATATCTGGGAGATGAAGTCCGGTTGTCTCAGATTATTACCAATCTTTTATCGAATGCGGTTAAGTTTACACCAGAAGGTGGGAACATTACCATTTTTTCGGATGAAATCAGGCAGCAGGATGGCAAGGCTGTTATACATATTGCAGTACAGGATACCGGAATCGGAATGGATGAGGAACAGCTGGGACGAGTCTTTAATTCCTTCGAACAGGCGGACAGTGGTATTTCCAGAAAATACGGTGGAACCGGTTTAGGATTGCCCATTTCCAAAAATCTGGCTGAAATGATGGACGGAACCATAACTGTAAAGTCAGAGCCGGGACAAGGATCCACCTTTTTACTGGAGGTTATGCTGGGATATTCCGATGAAGAGGAAGTAAAAAAGGTTGAGATTCTCAATAAGGGTCTATGTAATAAAAGGATTCTGCTTATTTCCAATGATGAGACAGTTTATTCGGATTTTACCCATCTCATTGGTCAATATGGAGCAGAAAATGATTGTGCAAGAAGCTTCTTGGAAGCATTGGAAATGATTCGCCAGGCAGAACGGAAGCAGATGAAATATGACGGTATTTTTTACGATTATGAAATGAAATTAAATTATCATATTTTATTTGAAAATCTTACAGAGCGAAGCCATATTGTATTTATTATGGAGTCAAATGTATGGAATGATGTCCAAAATAAGATGATGAAATATGGAATTATTCATTATATTAGAAAACCCCTCTTTGTGACATCCATTTTTGATATGTTGGCAGAGTTTGACGGCCGTACTCATAAGGAGAAGCATGGTGAGGATGACGAGAAGCTGGACTTTTCACGGATACATATTCTGCTGGTGGAGGATATTGAAATCAATCGAGAGGTATTTGCAGCCATGCTGGAGCATACCGGTTTACAGATTGACATGGCCGAAAATGGATTAATCGCCCTGGCTAAGTTTGAGCAGGATCAGGAAAAATACGATATGATAGTGATGGATATTCAGATGCCGGTGATGAATGGTTTGGAAGCAACACGGAAGATACGTGAACTCCCTGGTCAGAAAGCAAAAACCATACCAATCATCGCCATGACGGCAAATGCGTTTAAAGAAGATGCGGAAGCGTGTATTGCTGCCGGAATGAATGATCATATTGCCAAGCCGATTGATTTGGAAGTAGTGCTGGATAAGATTCAATATCATTTGAAGCAGTCAGACAGATTAACAAGCCTTTAGTGTTTATTTTATGTGGTGAATAGATAGGTGTACATACGAAAGCTGCCCTGATTTGAGGGCAGCTTTCATTTGGGTCAGCTGTCGTTGATAAGCTTTAGAAATACTGTTATACTAAATAAGTACCCTTAAAACGTGTAAATCCACGTTTGTATTTTTGCGAAAAGCAGAAAGGAAGATTAGTATGAAACAGTATTTATACCTTGTGCTGGTACTGATTTTAGTGTTTGGTACTACTGGCTGTGCCAGGACCGAGGCCTCCCAAACGCTACCTGCCAGTACAGAGAAAACGGAACTGATTGTCTTTGCGGCAGCATCCATGACGGAGTCGTTGGAAAAGATTGCTAAGCTGTATGCAGCAAAGGCGGCAAATGTAAAGCTAACGTTTAATTTTGACTCCTCCGGTACCCTGAAAACCCAGATTCAGGAAGGTGCAGAGTGTGACTTATTTATCTCTGCCGGGCAAAAGCAGATGGATGAGCTGGATATCTTGGCATCGACTGACATAAACACGGAGGGGCTGGATTTTGTTCTTAAAAACAGCCGAATTAATTTGCTGGAAAATAAAGTGGCCTTGGTTATACCAGAAGGGAATCCGAAGAATATTACCGGCTTTGAGGATTTGATGAGTAAGCTGCAAGCGGGTGAGGTTTTAATGGCAATGGGTAACAGTGATGTTCCGGTGGGACAATATACGCAAAAGATTCTTCAGTATTTTGATATTGATGAAAATGCAGTCGCTTTGACCGGAGCTATAACTTATGGTACTAATGTAAAAGAAGTTACAACCCAGGTGGTAGAGGCGAGTGTGGATTGTGGCATTGTTTATTGTACAGATGCTTTCAGTGCAGGGCTTAAGCCGGTAGACTATGCAACTACAGATATGTGCGGCAAGGTGATTTATCCGGCGGCGGTGATGGAACGAAGTAAACAGAAGGAAGCAGCCAGTGCATTTTTGCAGTATTTGACAAGTGACGAAGCAATGATGGTTTTTGAAAGTGTAGGTTTTTCTAAAGTATGATAATAGACTGGTACCCCCTTTGGAACTCTTTACGTATTGCTGCAATCAGCAGCGTAATTGTATTTTTTTTCGGAATTTTTACAGCGTATTATGTAATAAGTATGCCTCGTGTGATCAAGGGGCTTTTTGATGTGCTGTTTACCTTGCCTCTTGTGCTGCCGCCTACTGTCTGCGGATATTTTTTATTAATTATTTTTGGCAATACACGTTGGGCTGGAATCTTCCTGTCCCAATTTGGAATCAAATTTGTAATGACTTGGTATGGCGGTGTATTGGCGGCAGTTTTGGTTGCGTTTCCGTTGATGTACCGAACGGCCAGGGGAGCCTTTGAGAGCTTTGATCAGACCCTGGCATATTCTGCACAAACCCTGGGGCTTAGTAATTCGTACATTTTCTGGCGGATTCGCATGCCTGCCTGTCGTCAGGGCATTTTAGCTGGCGCTGTGCTGGCTTTTGCCCGGGCCTTAGGTGAATATGGCGCTACCAGTATGCTGATTGGCTATACACCGGGAAGAACTGCCACCATCTCCACAACCGTTTATCAGCTCTGGCGAACCAATGATAATTCCGGTGCCATGTGTTGGGTTTTGGTTAATATGGCAATCAGTGCCATTGTTTTGATTGTGGTTAATCTGCTGGAGCAGCGGGAAAAAGGGGGATGGAAAAAATGAGTCTGTTTGTGGACATTACCAAAAAGTTTGGTGATTTTACACTGGATGTTTCATTTGCAACACAGGATGGTGTACTGGGAATTCTAGGAGCCTCCGGGTGTGGAAAAAGTGTGACTCTTATGTGTATTTCCGGTGTAATGAAGCCGGACAGGGGCAAAATTATTCTTAATGAGAGGGTGTTGTTTGATTCGGAGAAAAAAATCAATCTCCCACCTCAAGAAAGAAAGGTGGGTTACCTGTTTCAAAATTATGCCCTTTTTCCCAATATGACAGTGAAACAAAATATTTTATGTGGGCTGTACAAGGAAAAACAAGAAAGAAAAAATAAACGGAGTGGCATACAGACACGGGTCATGGATAAAAAGAGGGAACAGGAAGCACTGGAAGATATGATAACTCTTTTACAGCTGGAGGGGTTGGAAAAACACCGACCTGCCCAATTGTCCGGAGGCCAGCAGCAGCGTGTGGCACTGGCGCGAATATTAGTTGGTAATCCGGAGCTTTTAATATTGGACGAGCCATTCAGTGCGTTGGACAGTCATTTGCGGGGGCAATTGCAAATTGAAATGAAGGAGATTCTTAAAAAGTTCGGGAAAGATACCTTGTTAGTTACTCACAGCCGGGATGAGGCATATCATTTGTGTCAGGAAATCGCTTTATTGGATGCAGGAAGGCTTTTGATACAAAAAGAAACAAAAGACCTTTTCATCAATCCGGAAAGCCGTCAGGGAGCCGTATTAACCGGATGTAAGAACGTAGCTAATGCCATAAAAGTTGGAGCGTATGAGGTTCATATACCTGCATGGGGAATCAATCTGACTACTTCACTGCCTGTGCCGGACGACCTTCTTGCAATTGGAATTCGTGCTCATTATTTTCATTCCAAAACGTTGCAAAATCGTTTTCCGGTACGCTTTACAGGAGAGATGGAAGGACCCTTTGAATATATACTCCAATTTTGTTATCCTATGCAGGAAGAAACAGCGCCTGCCATTTGGTGGCGTATTTCAAAAGAGAAACGGGGGAGCCAGCTGCCCACAGAGTTGGGGATATCCCCAGCCAATATCCTTCTTCTAAATAAGTGAGAAGAGAGGGGCATATCCATACTCCGAATAATAGTATGTTGCAATCAAGCAAATAAGGAGATAGGTGATTGAATCACCTATCTCCTTATTTGCTTGATTGCATTTCCTTTATAATACCATATATTAATTCTTTCTGCGTATCTGTCAGCGCAATCCAATGATGAAACAGATCTTTTTGCTGAGGGGATAGTTGAATTGAGTCGAAGTCTGAATCTTCAGCAAAGAACTGAGAAAGTGTAATTCCAAAAGCTTGACAGATAGATTCTAAAGTTGAAAGAGAAGGAATGGTATTTCTGCGGTAGATATTAGCAATCGTCGAGGTGGAAAGTCCGGATTCCATAGCCAGTTTATAGCTTGTCCAGTTTCGCTCCGCCATGAAGTGATTAATTCTTTTAATTGTATCCATATCAAACCTCCTTATAAATAGTGTAGTGTTCAATAGAATATTAAAATAGAGTTCAGATGTAATGTTTCTATTGCTCAAATGAACAGAATATGTTACAATAAGCAATATCTTGTTTCATTTATTTCTCTTAAGGTGAAAGATTTTGTTGTTTTCAATGTAAAGAACCTAACCAATAAAGAATATGTGAATTTTATTGCAAAGTATCTTGAAACAGCAGGAAAAAATTGGAAAATTGCACTTGGAAAATTTTAACAAAAAAAGAGCGCAAAATCAAAAGAATTTCAAAAAATCAATTTCTACCAAGTTTATAGGAATATATTGAAAATCATCAAAGAAATGATACAGTGGACCAGAAACTGCACAATTTGACAACAACGAACGAAGAAAGCTGTTTTATCTAATGATAGCAGTAGGAGGTAGCAAAATGAATAATTTGAAAATTGGTTTTAAACTGACACTGGGTTTTGGAATTGCAGTTATTGCAATGGTTATACTGGGCTATGTTGGCTATAGCAGTGTGAAGCAATTAAATTCTGGTCAGGATGATATGTACCATTGTGGAACCAGCCTGGAGGCTATCAGTGATGTCGACTCAAGGCTTAGAGATGTTCGGATTGATTTGCTGCTGGTTCTAAATGAAGAGCGGAGTAAGGATTTGGAGACTAATATCCAAAAGGTGGAGGATGCATTTACCGAAATGGATAACCTAATGGATAATTATGAGTCATATTTATTTGGAAATGTTGAGGACACTGCTAATTTAGCGGATTTGAGAGCTGCAGTATCTATATATAAACAATCCTGTGGACTTATTAATGAGGCGGTCAGGAGTGGAGATTATATAAAAGGAAATGATTTGTCAGTCAATGGTGCCTATCCAGAAGCAAGAGAAAAGGTTTTCGCACAGGTAACCAAGATGCTGGAATGGAATGTAACAGCCATGAAAAATACAGCGGATGCAGGGACTCAGCAGTATGAGACATCCTCCAGTTTGATCGTAACAGTCATTGCTTTGGCAATTGTTATATCCGTATTTTTCGCAGTTGTGATTACCCTGGGTATTACCAATGGCATGGCTCAGATGCAAAAGCTTGCCGGTGAGATTTCCAATGGTAATTTAACTGTAACCTTTAACCAAAAGCTATTGAAGCGAAAGGATGAGGTTGGAAGACTATCCCAGGCCCTAAATACAATGAAGAACAGTATGCATGAGGTGATTGCTCAAATTGTGGCTTCTGGTCATGAGCTGGTAGATGTGGCAAACGAATCAAATAAAAAATTTGTTGAGTTAAATGGATTTATTCAGGAAATATCAGCGGCAACCGAAGAACTTTCGGCTGGAATGGAGGAGACCGCCGCTTCTTCAGAAGAATTGAATGCAACAGCAATTGAAATTGAGAATGCCGTTGAAGTGGTATCAGTCAGATCACAGGAAGGTGCAAAATTGGCGGGAGAAATTGCTGGCCGTGCACACAATTTAAAAAAGAATTTTACAGAGGCAAAGGAAACTGCCGACACCACTTTCTTATCCATTCAGGGAAGCCTTCAAGCTTCACTGAAGGATGCCAAGGGAGTAGAGCAGGTTAACTCATTGGCCGATGCGATTTTGGGAATTGCCAGCCAGACCAACCTCCTTGCTTTAAATGCTGCGATTGAAGCAGCAAGAGCTGGGGAAGCTGGAAAAGGGTTTGCGGTAGTTGCGGATGAAATACGAAATCTGGCGGAAAATTCCAAGGATACGGCAACGCAGATTCTGGAAATTGCTAATGTAGTAGTTAAATCTGTTGATTTGTTGATTACAGATGCCAACAAGCTTTTGGGTTATGTAGAACAGGATGTAAGCAAAGACTATGTTGTCATGCTGGATGCAACGGATGATTACAGTAATGCAGCACGGGATGTAGATGATATGACAACAGACTTAAGCTCTACATCGGAAGAGCTCCAGGCATCCATCCAGGCAGTGGTTACTACGATAGATGAGGTTGCCAGAGCAGCAAATGAAGGCGCTACCACAACTGCAAGTGTTGCGGAACAGGTAGGAAAGATTGCAGTTAATGCAGAAGTTGTTATGGGCAATCTGAATAAAACCAAAAGCACGGCGGATGAACTGGGAGATTTGGTAAAAGGATTTGTGATTTAGTGTGATTTAGAGAAAGTGGAACGAAAAAGGGAAACGGTCTTGAGGAGGAATGCTAATTAGTTAAGGTATAGCATGAATATTCCAAAAAGAGTAAGGTATAGAAATGGGTACCTTGCTCTTTTTTTAAAAAATTACAAAATGTTGTAAAAAATATCGAAAAAAATCACAAAAGTTGAAAAGTTAAGAAAATGTAAAGATAATGCAAAAATAGGTTGACGGTTTTAAAATATAGGGCTATACTAATGCCATTAAAGTGAAAGGTGGAAAATTCAATGAAAAAGGAACTTAAGTTTTTTAGATGTGAAATTTGTGGTAATATGGTGGAGATGATTCACAAAGGCGGAGGTACTATGGTTTGTTGTGGACAGAACATGACCGAGCTGGTGCCAAATACAGTAGATGCAGTACAGGAAAAGCATGTTCCAGTAGCAGTGAAAGAGGAAAATAAGCTGACCGTGACAGTTGGCAGTGTCCTACATCCAATGACGCCAGAACATCACATTGAATGGATCGCCATTGCTCAGGGAGAACGGGTTCAGAGAGCAGCTCTTGATCCGGAAGGAAGTCCGGAAGCAGAGTTCTATGTAGAAGATGGACCTATTACCCTCTATGAGTATTGCAACTTGCATGGTCTTTGGAAGTCGGATTTTTAGATATAAAAACTACATAAAGAAGTGTGGAAGACGTCGGAGTGTATTTAAGAGCATCCGACGTCTTTTGAGTTAGAGGATTTTGGGATACGAGCTGCCATTATATATATATCAGTAAAACAAAGTGTAAATCGTGCCATTACCCCTTGGTCCTTATGTGGATTTACTTGTAAAAAAACGTAAAAGAGTGTAAAATAATGTAAAAAGTTGTTTTTTGAAAAATTTAATTGATTTTTGTGTCGAAAAATTGTAAAATCTCATTTAACAATATTTAAATTTGGGGAACAAAAGAAATAGTGCAATAACTATGAAAGGAGAAATATAAGAAAAAAACATCACAATAAATGAAGTGTTATAATGGAGAGAAATAAATTAATGAAAGAGGGCAAAATATGAATAAAATGTTTAAAGACCTTGCAATCAGCAAGAAATTGAGTACCGCATTTATGGCAATTATCATATGTTTCGTGATTTCCATAGGAGTATCAATTATTGGAATTTTTATGGTAGGAAATCAATTAACATATTTTTATCAAACTCCTTATAAAAATGCCGTATCTGCAACCATGTATCGTCGGGATTTGCAGAGTGCAATGAAGGGGCTGCTCCAATCAATTACAACCAATGATACCACACAAACTGAGGACTTTTTAAAAGTAGTACAGGAAGATGTGGATGATCAGACCAAGCAGAGAGAGTTCTTAAAAGGGAATTCCTCCGCTACCGACCTATTAAAGCAGGTAGAGGATGCCAGCAACGTTCTGGCACCACACAGAGAAAAGATAATGGGGCTGGCAAGAGAAAATAAAGCAGATGAGGCTTTGGAAATATATTATAACGACTATATGCCTGCTACTAAGCCTCTGATTGCAGCATTAACCAGTTTGGGACAATATCAAGAGGATAATGCTGTTAAAAGCTATGATTCCGCAAATCTGACAAGAATTGTTGTTACGCTGGTATTGGTAATTGTTGCAGGATTCAGTTTATTTATGACGGTATACTTAAGTCGTTTCCTTTCTAAACTGTTGACAACCCCTATTTCAGAATTAAGGGGGGTAGCAGAAGCTATGGCTGAAGGTAATTTAAATGTTAACATTGAATACGAGTCAGAAGATGAATTAGGAAATTTGGCGGACAGTTTAAAGAAGTTAATCGGACGATTCCAGGCAATCATCCCTGATGTACAATATTGTCTGGGTGAAATGGCAGACGGAGATTTTACGGTTAAATCAAAATGTACCAATGATTATATTGGCGATTTTTTCCCAATTCTGGAAGCAATGCGTGGAATTAAAAATAACTTGAATGACGTTTTAGGACAGATTCAGGATGCTTCCAATCAGGTACAGGCTGGTGCCCAAAATATGTCAGAAGGTGCCCAGAGTCTTGCAGAAGGTTCTACTACTCAGGCAAGTTCGGTGGAAGAATTAACCGCAACCGTTAACGAAGTAAGTGATCAGGTAGTGTCCGATGCAAAGCGGGCGAAAGAAGTAAGTAAAGATGCGGAAAGAGTTGGAAATGACGCTCAGACCAGCCAGCATCAGATGGAAGACGTAGTTAAGGCAATGGAAAATATCAGCAGCACCTCCAACCAGATTGAAATGATTATTAACACCATAGAAGAGATTGCATCTCAAACCAACCTGTTATCCCTGAATGCATCCATTGAAGCAGCAAGAGCCGGAGAAGCTGGAAAAGGCTTTGCCGTTGTTGCCAATGAAATCGGCAAGCTGGCAAGTCAAAGTGCAGAAGCAGCCACCAACACCAGAAACTTAATTCAGGTAGCGATGGGAGAAATTCAAAACGGAAATAAAATTGTTGATGATGCTTCCAACTCATTAAACAGTGTATTAAAGAGCATCACCGGTATTGTTGTAGCAGTGGATGAAATCAGTCAATCATCGGAAAAACAGTCAGAATCCATGAATCAAATCAGTCAGGCGATTGAGGAAATTGCATCTGTTACAGAGGATACTTCTGCCGTTGCTGAAGAAAGCTCTGCTACCAGTGAAGAACTGTTTGCGCAATCTGAAAATCTCAATGAACTGATTGGAAGATTTGTAATTACCAGGAAGTAATTAATGATAAAGATATCATTTTATTGGATATCATTATTGAATATCATTTTATTTACGGATAAAGTTACTTTATTTACTTGACAAATTTCAAGGTGGAGCATAAACTGAAGCTATATATTTGAAGCATATTTTTACAGGATATGGGAATGATATTGGTAAATGCAAATCAAGTAAATAAGAAAATGCGATGAAAAGAAGAGTAATCCGAAGCATACATAGCAGAGAGCCCGGTTGGTGAAAAAGGGCATGGAAAGAGCGGATGAAGATGGTCTTGGAGCAGAGCAGCTGAGGCAGAGCTTAGGTTGTTACGGGGACACTCGTTATTATGTAAGGCTGTAAGGGACTGAATTTGGAACATAGAATTATGGACGGAATTCAGAATGTGGCAGTCGATGAGGTCTGTGTTGTGAGATACAGACGAATTAAAGTGGTAACACGGCGTTCAGCCCGTCTTTAAGAAATTAAAGGCGGGCTTTTTTTATTTATAAAAAGTTAAATTTATAAAGAAATACAATTTCCAGGAAACAAAAATTAATAAAAATCGCCGTTGAAAAGCCTAATCGTCCTCAACCAAGGCATCTATAAAAGATTTAAAAAAACAATTTAACAATATCGTCAACTATCAAAAAGAAAAGGAAGGGATTTATTATGGAAAAAAAACCTTATTATTTAACAACTGCCATAGCGTACACCTCAGGAAAGCCACATATTGGAAATACCTATGAAATTGTACTTGCCGACAGCATCGTTCGGTTCAAACGGTATCAGGGCTTTGACGTACGATTTCAGACTGGAACTGACGAGCATGGACAGAAGATTGAATTAAAAGCCCAAGAAGCTGGGATTACTCCACAGGAATATGTGGATGGCATTGCCGGACAGATAAAAGATATCTGGGATCTGATGAATACATCTTACGACCGTTTCATTCGTACTACGGATAAGGATCATGAAAAACAGATTCAGAAAATATTTAAGAAATTATATGAGCAGGGTGACATTTACAAAGGACACTATGAAGGAATGTATTGTACACCTTGTGAGTCCTTCTTCACGACCTCCCAACTGGTAGACGGCAAGTGTCCCGACTGTGGAAGGGACTGCCAGCCAGCCAAGGAAGAAGCATACTTCCTAAAACTAAGCAAATACAACGAAAGATTAATTCAACACATCAAAGAAAATCCAGAATTCATACAGCCGGAGTCAAGAAAAAATGAGATGATGAACAACTTCCTTCTGCCGGGACTTCAGGACCTGTGTGTATCCAGAACCTCTTTTAAATGGGGAATCCCAGTGGATTTTGATGAGAAGCACGTGGTATACGTATGGCTGGATGCCTTAAGCAATTACATTACCGGATTGGGCTTTGATGCCGATGGAAATCATGGCGAGCTGTACAACAAATACTGGCCGGCAGACCTGCATTTGATTGGAAAAGACATTCTTCGTTTCCATACCATTTATTGGCCAATTATGCTGATGGCTCTGGATATTCCTCTGCCTAAGCAGGTGTTCGGACATCCATGGTTGTTGATGAATGGAAGTAAAATGAGTAAATCCGTTGGAAACATTATGTATGCGGATGATCTGGTGAGCATTTTTGGCGTAGATGCGGTTCGATTCTTCGTCCTTCATGAGATGCCATTTGAAAGCGATGGAACCATTACCTGGGATTTAGTGGTGGAAAGAGTCAACTCGGAGCTGGCAAACACCTTGGGGAATCTGGTAAATCGTACGGTTTCTATGTCAAATAAATACTTTAACGGGGTAGTGCACAACCGCAATGTGAAAGAAGCAGTTGACGAAGAATTAATCTCCCTGGCCCTGGATACTTGGAAAAAGGCAGTAGCAAAAATGGATGAGCTTCGGATTGCCGATGCCATTTCCGAAATCTTTACTCTGTTTAAGCGTTGTAACAAATACATTGATGAGACCATGCCATGGGCACTGGCAAAAGAAGAAGATAAAAAGGAGCGTCTGGAAACGGTTCTTTACAATCTGACTGAGAGCATCTGCATTGGTGCTAACCTGTTAGAGTCCTTTATGCCAGAAACGGCAGAAAAGATACTAAAGCAGTTAAATGCATCAAAGAGAACCTTGGAAGAATTGAATTCCTTTGGTGTTTATGAGTCTGGAACGAAGGTTACCGAAGCGCCGGAAATTTTGTTTGCCCGCCTTGACATGAAAGAGGTTTTGGAAAAGGTGGAAGCTATGAAAGAGCCTGTTATGGAAGAAGCAGCACCGGCCTCAGATGAGCCGGTAATTGAGATCGAGGCAAAGGACGAAATCCAATACGATGATTTTATGAAAATGCAGTTCCAGGTAGGAGAAATCATTGCATGTGAAGAAGTGCCAAAATCCAAAAAACTTCTTTGTTCCCAGGTGCGGATTGGCAGTCAGGTGAAGCAGATTGTGTCAGGAATCAAACAGCATTATTCGGCAGAAGAAATGGTCGGTAAGAAGGTTATGGTTCTGGTGAACTTAAAGCCTGCTAAACTGGCAGGAGTGCTTTCGGAAGGGATGCTTCTTTGTGCGGAGGATGCTGATGGAAATCTTGCACTGATGGTTCCAGAGAAAAAAATGCCGGCAGGGGCTGAAATTTGCTAAGAATCAATCCAAAAGATAGGTTTGCCTGCGCTCAAGGCATATTTTTTAAAGGAATAAGATCTGTCTTTCAAAAGTGCTGTTTATTCCGTTGGAATCTTAGAATTTCATTAATAAAAACTTAAAGTTTCGCTAAAATAGGAACTTTCCTTGCGAAATAAATCAAAAAAGAGTAAAATGAATAGAAAAAATAAGAAACAGGGGATTTTTGCAGACGGTAATGCAAAACCCCTGTTTTATTGCCGCAAAAGCAATCGGTGCAAAAGCAGCAGATAGGAGCAAAAACATGATTTTTGAAAGTCATGCTCACTATGAAAGTGGGCAGTTTGATGAGGACCGGTATTCTCTTTTGGATCGTTTTCCAGAAAAGGGAATTGGATATGTGATAAATGTAAGTTCCAGCTTAGAAACCATTAAGGAAACCTTGAAATTAACGGAAAGATATCCCTTTATTTACGGGTCCGTTGGTGTTCATCCCGAAGAAGCAGCAGAGCTTACAGAGGAAAATTTTCAGTGGGTAAAAGAAATGACTGGGAAAAATAAAATTGTGGCGGTCGGAGAAATTGGACTGGATTATTACTGGGATGAACCGGAGCGGTCCATTCAGAAAAAATGGTTCGAGGCTCAGATAAATCTTGCCAGAGAAGTAAAGCTGCCCATGATTATTCATAGCCGGGATGCGGCAGATGATTCGTTTCGTATGCTGAAAGAGCATCATGGAGAGGAAGTTGGAGGTGTTATCCATTGTTTTTCATATGGTAAAGAAATGGCAAGAGAATTTCTCAATATGGGATTTTATATTGGGGTAGGTGGAGTTGTAACCTTTCCCAATGGAAAAAAGTTGAAAGAAGTAGTTGAGTATGCGCCCTTGGACCGGATTTTGCTGGAAACGGATTGTCCATATATGGCACCGGTACCCAACCGGGGAAAAAGAAATGATTCTTTAAATCTGATCTATGTGGCAGAAGAAATTGCCAGAATCAAGGGTCTGGATTATGAAGAAGTGGTAAACATAACAGAGGCCAATGCGAAGCGAATGTATCGGATTTAAACTGGAATTTAAACTAAAATTTAACTAAAATAGAGTTTGTTTAAAGCTCGATTTGAAGATGTAATGCAATGTGCTAATAAGCATTAAAGTAAGAATAAGGCCCATTAATATAAATAGAAAAACAGAAAACAGAAAACAGAAAACAGAAAAACAGAAAAACAGAAAAACAGAGAAAAATAGAGGTGACAAATGGCAAGTTTAGGAATTCCCCAGAATACGATTGCGATATTACAAAAATACAATTTTAATTTTCAAAAGAAATTTGGACAGAACTTTCTTATTGATTCCCATGTGCTGGAAAAAATCATTCAGGCAGCAGGAGTCACAAAGGATGATTTTGTGCTGGAAATCGGGCCGGGAATCGGGACTATGACCCAGTATCTTTGCGAAAACGCAAGGGAAGTAGTTGCCGTAGAAATTGATAAGAACTTAATTCCCATTCTGGAGGACACCTTATCAGAATATGATAACGTGTCAGTAATAAATGAAGACATTTTAAAGCTGGATTTAAAAAAGCTGGCGGAGGAGAAAAACAATGGCAAACCCATAAAGGTTGTGGCAAATTTACCCTATTATATTACCACACCTATCATCATGGGACTGTTTGAAAGTCATGTACCAGTGGCCAGCATTACCGTAATGGTTCAGAAAGAAGTAGCGGACCGAATGCAGGTTGGTCCCGGTACCAAGGATTATGGTGCTCTGTCCTTGGCCGTCCAATATTATGCAAAACCAGAGGTTGCCACAAATGTGCCACCAAATTGTTTTATACCTAGACCAAACGTAGGCTCAGCCGTCATCCGCCTGACCACCCATGAAAACCCACCGGTGGAAGTAGATGATGAAAAGCTGATGTTCCGAATTATTCGGGCATCTTTTAATCAGCGAAGAAAGACTCTGGTAAATGGTCTTAACAATTCCCCAGAGATTTCACTTTCCAAAGAAGTCATTGGGGAGGCGATCGAGGAGTTGGGAGTGTCCCCTTCCATTCGCGGAGAAGCATTGACATTGAGCCAGTTTGCAGAACTTAGTAACATTATTCGTAGAAAATTATAAGGTTTCCCATGAAGTGTATTTTATAGAGGACATTGTATAAAAGCATTAACAAGAACAATGTAAGATAAAATGAATTCATGTGATAGCTCTAAGTAATCAACATATTTTAGTGTGGATTTTATGCACAGATAGGCCATGCGAAAAAAATACATTTTCGCTCCCTTATTACAAATGTGCTAAAGCACACAGGAGGAGCCATGCGAAAAAAATACATTTTTGCCCCCTTATTACAGGTGTGCTAAGCACACAGATAGGAGCCTGATATGGCAAAGAAAAAGAAGAAAATGAAACAAAAATCTCCCGGCACGCAACGAGTAATGCTGGTGGTAAAAATTCTTTTTTTATTAATTTTGCTCACAATACTGGCAGGTGCGATATTGTTTTATATGTCCTATGGAAAAACGGCCATAAAGCTTCATGAAGAAGCCGTCGCTCTGGTACGCCAGTCCACCATTGATACCTTCCGCCAATCGGAAACCAGCGAGATTTATGATATCAATGGCAAGCTGATTACCACCCTGAAAGGGGAAAAGGATACCTATTATCTGGAATATGATTTAATTCCTGCGATGGCCAAGCAAGCCATGATTTCCATGGAAGACAAGAAATTTCTGACCCATAAGGGCTATGATATAAGAGCTATTATCCGTGCCGCAAAGTCATATATTGAAAACCATGGAGAGATCAACCAGGGAGGAAGTACCATTACCCAGCAGCTGGCCCGAAATATTTTTCTGACCCATGAAGTAAGCTGGGAGAGAAAAGCGAAAGAAATTTTCCTTGCTGTTGAACTGGAAAAAAAGTATTCCAAGGATTTGATTATGGAGTTTTACCTGAATAATATCTATTTTAATAATGGATATTATGGAATTCAGGCCGCCAGTAAGGGGTATTTCAGTCGGGATGTAAACGAGCTTTCACTGGCAGAAATTACCTTCTTATGTGCCATACCAAACAACCCTACCTTGTATGAGCCGACAGAAAACATGGAAAATACCATTGGACGAAAAAATCGTATGTTAGGTCAAATGAAGCTGGATGGGGCGATTGGTGATCAGGAATATTTTGAAGCAGAAAATGAAGAGATTATCCTGAAGCTCTCCAAACGGAAGAAGCAGAACTATATTGAAACATACGTATATAACTGTGCCATCCGGGCGCTTATGAAGAGTCAGGGCTTTACCTTCCGCTATACCTTTAATTCTCAAGAGGAGAAAGAACGCTATCAGGAGCGGTACAGCGACGCTTACACCATGTGCCAGCAATCCCTTTATAGCTCCGGCTACAGGATTTATACTTCCATTGACACAAAAAAACAGAAGCTTCTTCAGGCAGCAGTTGATGATGTTTTGAAGAATTTCGAAGAAAAGAATGAGGAAGGGATTTACAAACTTCAAGGAGCAGCAACCTGCATTGACAACGAGACCGGACGGGTGGCTGCCATTGTCGGCGGACGTTCCCAAAAGCTGGAGGGCTATACCCTGAATCGGGCATATCAAAGTTACCGCCAGCCAGGAAGTGCTATAAAACCATTAATTGTTTATGCACCAGCACTGGAACGTGGATACACACCCGATACCCTCGTAGTAGACAAAAAGACGGAGGACGGACCAAAGAATTCCAACGGAACCTACGCAGGAAAGATTAGCCTTCGTTCTGCAGTAGAGCAATCTAAAAATACGGTAGCATGGAATTTATTCAAGGAACTTACACCGGACATTGGTCTTCAATATTTATTAAATATGAATTTTTCCAAAATATCGGAAAATGACTATTACCTGGCGGCCTCACTGGGCGGATTTACCACTGGCGTCAGTTCCGTGGAAATGGCCTCTGGATATGCCGCTTTGGAAAATGATGGAATCTTCCGGGAACCGACTTGTATTATTTCCATTGTTGATTCCAGAGAAACGGAAGTCTACCGCGACATCTCAGCAGGAGAACCAATCTATGATACCAATGCTTCAAGAGTAATGACCGACATACTAAAAGGTGTATTCACCAAAGGAACCGCAAAAGGACTCGGACTTTCCAACATGTCCTGCGCCGGAAAAACCGGAACAACCAGTGACAAAAAAGATGGTTGGTTTGTAGGATTTACACCATATTACACCACCAGCGTATGGGTAGGATATGACCTGCCTCAAAAGTTAGATTCTTTGGCTGGTGCTACATATCCGGGGACGATTTGGAAACAATATATGGGAGAGATTCATGAAGGTTTGGAGGACATTGGTTTTAAAGCTTATGAAAAACCCAAAAAAACAGTAGAAAGCGAGCCTGTGGAGGAAAAAGATGAGCCGGAAATTGACAATACGGAACCGGAAACAAATGAAGAAGACCCTGATTTTATTGATGAAACAAATGGAGAACCGGAAGGTACGCCGGAGGATTCAGAAATTCCTGCGGAGGATGGAGAGGGTGATTACTACTATAACGAAGGTGATGAAGAGGAAGAAGTACCGGATGAAACCCCTTCAGATGAGACGGAAGAGCCGGTAGAGGAAGGGGTGGATCAAGGTACACTTGTCCCGTAATAAAGATGACGAGGGTGCATGTCAAACTGGGGGGTTATGGAACCCGTACGCTGGATGAGGGGCA
>JAVBLX010000001.1:0-21011 GCA_031553075.1 Acetivibrio sp. | reverse complement strand
GACCATTCGCTGGTCTGATTTCCCGAGAGCACGAATGAAAAAGCCTCAGTGTAGCCCGCTACACCTACGTTTTTTCATCCGTACTCTCGAAAAATCATCCTCACCGATTGGTCCAGTTATTTAGAAGATGGTACACTAGGGAATCCCTTTCAAATCGAAGCTTCATTCATGAACTACTTTGTCGCATCGGATGGCAAGACGTTTCTCATTTCCAAAAGTACAGGTAAACAAGGTTAAATCCCAGTCCCCTGTAATCATTCTATCTACTTCATTTGGCTCCAGAACCTCTAACATGGTCACCTTATAAATATGTTCTATTCCATTTATATCGGTTAAGATAACCTGAGTTCCGTCTTCAATACGATTTAACTTACCAAAGTGCTTGTTATAATTGTGTCCCACAATAACCAGATTATCCTTTGCAAGACTACCACTGTAGACACATGGCATGGTCTTCATATCCGCATCTGAATATTGACTTAATATCAGCAAATCAAGGTTTAGATCCGAAATAGAAATAATACCTTCATATTCTCTGCCATCATCAGGAAACGCATTGATTTCTTCTTCAATCAATTCTACCTGCTCTGGTATGGCTTCTTCTATAGCCGGAACACTCCTTGACTTTTGCTCATTCGCTGCAAGGAGAACCTGTTTTGATTCCAGTAAAAGCTTCTGCTCTGCCTGCGCATGAGAAAAACCAAGCGCTAATGCCACCGTAAACAGAACCAAGGCTCCCATGCTATATAAAATACTGATATTAAACTTGGCTTTCCTCCTTCGTTTTCCTGCCAGCACCAATAGAAGAACGGCTCCCACTGCGGGAAACAGCTCCCAATAAACCACACCGGATTCTGGCAGCAGCGGATTTGCTTCTACCCAGATGATTTGTTTTAGCTCTGGAACATAAAAGGTCGCCGCCTCTGAATCCTGATCACTGACAAAGGTCTCCAAGCCTCTTGGGGTTCCAACACTGTCTGCATAATTTTCTTCCACACTGGCTAACTTGGTTAAGCCTTTTACAAGCACACCATAATGAGTGACACCAATCTTACTTTCTTTTGTAAGATCTCCAACTTGAATGATACTGGCAGCATTCTCCAGAAAAACATTGTCTTTGCTGGTCAGTGCAAAATTACCGGAAATTTTTACCGTTCCGCACACCTCAATTGTCGCATTATCACTGGCATAAATCCCACCGCCATAATAATCTGTTATATTGTCGGAAATTATACTGTCAAACAGCTTTAATACGGCTCCCCGATCCAAAAAAATACCACTTCCGCTTTTCGCAGAAATATTATTTTTCACAGTCGCTCCATTGGTCAGGGTGAGAAGACCTCCTTCCCCTACCCAAATCAATGCTCCATTTCGCTTTATCGGCTCACTGCCTTCATTGGTACGATTACCATCGACAATAACTCGATTAAGGCACAAGCCTCCGCTTTTCACCACCAGTAAGTTTCCATCATACCCCTCAGCACAAAAAAGAGAATAGCCCTCATCGCCACCATATATTACAATATTAGCATTAGAATCAAGAACTACCTTTCGATCCAAATAGGTGTCCTCATTTAAAGAAATCGTTACTATTTTACCATCATTTTCACTGCTGAGAAGCTGGGCTGTTTCAAAGGCCTGATAAAAATCAATATAGTACTCCGTCTCTTCAGCCGAATCTGTATCTGTATTTTCCATCTCCACCTTGCCAGCAACCACTGCAAGCTCCCATCCAACACCATAGGATTCTTCAGACAAATAGTCTACACTGCATTTTTTTAACGTTCTTCCGCTTGGAAATGTACATTTGCCACCCTCCCAAACTTTCTGATGAAAAACAAAATGACCTCCTGTTATTTGTACCGACTTAATGGTTTCACCATAAATAATAGTTCCATTTTCGCATATAAAAATTCCACCTGTTATGGAAAGCTCCTCCATTCCATACTTTCCTTCAAACAGACAGCCTGTATTTCCCGTATTACGAAAAGCTCCACCTGTTATAGAAAGAAGCGTTCCGTTTATCTGAAACAAATCTCCGGAAGCCGTTTCGTATCGTCCAGATGAAATCACATCTATTTTCCCGGTTCCATAAAACAAACCATTTAAGGCATCCAAAGTACCAACCTGACGAACACCCCCCCGTTGCGCCAATGATGCCGTTTCCCAAGTGCTGTCATAAAGAAGCCGAATGTATCCATTATTTACAAAAGATGCGCTTTCGCCAAATTCCATAATATACCCGCAGAAATCAATTGCGATTCCCTTGGTCAGGTAATCCTTAGAAAAGACAATGTCATGAAGAACCGTAACGTCTTTTAAAAGACGAAGGGTGTCGCCTTCTCCCACCTCTTCCAATGCCCATTCAAGCTCGCTATAATTACCACATCCACTCTTAGGGGTGCCATCTTCCTTAATAATTTTAACAACAGGACTTTCCTGGTCACGCCAGCCTCGATAGAACCCGCCCCAAAATTCAATATCCTGAACCACAGCAATGTTATCTGCCGCCAGAAAAGGTGTCGTTCCGTTTATCATAGTAGAACCAATAAAGGTTCCTCCTCTGACTGCCGTGGCACTGCCTGCCTGATAAAGGAGGGTTCCAAGCGGAATCGGATTGTAAATCTCTCTTTCATAATCCTGAAAAAAGGCAGCAAAAAATCCTCCCGAAATAACACCAATTGTCCCGGAGTTGTAAATGCATATGGAATCCGTATGCTTTCCCATACTGACGTAGTTTCCTGCTGCAATTTCTACGATTGTTCCTGTATTTTTAATCACATAAGGGGCGTTTTCGCTAAAAATGCCTCCCAGTGCAGTTTCCATAGTTTCTGTCGTTTTCGTACTATCATAAATTTTTGTAATAATTCCCTGATTGATAAAATAACTATTTTCATAAAAACGAATGGTATATCCATTCAAATCAAATTGAATATTATAGTATAATGGCTTTACCACAATATTTTCAATGGCATTTATATCTGAAATCAGCTGAACCGTCTGTCCCGCCGTTGCAGCAGCAAATGCAGCGTCTAAAGATTCATAAATTCCGACTATGTTTTCCTGTTCCCATATCTGTGCAACAAAAACAACAGGAGCCTCCATTAAATTGTTTTCTGTCATTCCTGTATCGTTATTTAAATTTGTATCATTATTTGTTTCCGTCCCAGTTTGTTCCTCTTCACCGGTTTGATTATTTGTCTCATCCTGACCAGTTTCCATGTCCTCAGCTACGGTGTGAATGAAAGTATCTTTTCCAAATAAAAAAGAAAGGATAAAGAAACAGGTGAATAAAACAAAAATTTTTTTTCGGTTTTTTACCATAATTCTTCATCCTCCTCTGCCTCGTCTAGTTGTAATTGACCACTGTAATAAGCGGCTTCATCTATCATTTCCAATGTTTCCTCTGGGGTTCCTAAAATTACTGCTTCTGCCCGTTTCCGTCTTTTCCCGTTAATGATTGCCATAATTATGAGGATTATTAAAAAAATGACCATCATGCCTATCGCAATGTATATGGTAACTTCCTCCCTGGTGATGCCAGCCTGATGTACAGACGGGTTTTCCATTATGGCTACTGCTTCTTCTTCTTTTTCAATTCTGGTACCACGGACCAGGAGCCGATGTGTATTGACTCCATAAGGGGTACAAGTAACCAGGGTCACCCAATCCTTATCTGCTTCAATCGAAAGGCCTTCTACCTCATCGGGTAAAACAGTGCTGATATTATCTACTTCATAAAGTAACTCTTCTCCCAGCACAAAGATAGAAAAACGGTCTCCCACTTCCATCTTGTCCAAATTGGTAAAAAGCACCGCATTGGGCAATCCACGGTGGCCGGACAAAACAGCATGTGTAGCATAGCCTCCGACAGGGAAACTGCTTCCTTCCACGTGTCCGGTAAATTCTCTCAGAACTTTTTCCTCAGTCGTATGATATACCGGAAGATTCACCTTTAGTTTATCAATTTTTAGATAGCAAATCATACCGTTACCGTCAATATCCAAGATAGACATATATTCCCTTTTATCCTCTTCAGACAGCTGTTTAAAACGGTTACTGATTGTTAAAAGCTTCTTGTTGTATGCCTTTGCTGCTTTCATAAAAGCAGCCTTGGTATCAACATCCATGGATTCCAGTTTTGTATTATATTCACTTACTGCACGGCTACTGTTGAGTTGATTGACATAGTCACTGATATTCGGATAAAGTAATACCGTCATGCCGATAATAAAAATTAGAATTAACAGCAGATTTAAATAATTTTTCTTAAGAAAATTAATCATATTATCTCACTTTTGTATTAAGGAAGGAAACAGTACTACCTCGTTCCTTCCTCATTATGAACTGTCTTTTATAAACCTTGATATGCAAGAAGGCAGTCTTTACACTGCCCTCTCTGCTATACTTTATTTTCTGAGTTTAAATACTGCCAATCCCATTGCAGCACACATAATCATTCCACCAAGCATCAGGTAGATGTTTGTACCAGATCCACCAGTACTTGGTAAGGTGATACCTTGGGCATTGAGTACCCGAACGCCTGCATGTCCTTCGCTGCTACTAACTCCAGTCGCAAACTCCATTGCACGTTGAGGAGTTCCAGATGTTGAAGTAATGGTAACCTCTCTTGGTTCTGTCAACAGGTTATATCCAGTCGGTGCCTTGGTCTCCTTTAACTGATAGTTTCCGATATCCAAGCCGTTTACTACAATCTTTCCGGCAACATCAGTTGTTAAGTCCTTTTTAATCTTGTGATATACCGTATATGTGGTATTATCAGCATTTAAAGTGCGGGTATAATCAGCTTCCACAAATCCTTGCGTAGCAGCAAGGGTATTGTAATCAACTAAGGTCATATCTGATTTTAATAATTTGTATAAATCAAACACTGCACCGCTCAGTTTCTTTGAAGTATTACCAGCATCAACTTTTAAAACATCAATACCAAATGTATATACTCGTTCTTCATCCTTTGGAATCTCTGGTTCTCCCGGCTTATTTGGGTCAACACTATAGCGTAAATATACTGTATTGACATTGGTAGTTTTTCCAGGTTCAGCCTGATTGGTTATCGTTGCCTGATATGTAATTACCAGTTTTTGATACGATTTAATAGAATTATAGGCAAATTTTACATATAATCCTGTTTCACCAGTTTTCTGATTTAAAGCCTCAAGTGCAGCCGGCTTATCAGCATAGGTACCTGGCACATATGAAAGTAGATATGCATCCAAGTCCTTATCACTACGACTTTTTAAGGAGTGTACTCTATCATCTGCCGAATTGTACACCATTTCAAGCTGACCGCCTAAATTATAGACCTGATCACAATATTCGGTACTATAGTTACTTGTACTCAGTGTGGTCTTGGTTTCATCTACCTTACCCACATTCTTAATTCCTTCTACTTTAACGCTCCCTGTCTTATAAGAAAATGCTTTTGACATAACATCGACAATGTCAAAAACTAAGTTTTCATAGTTATAGTCTAATCCATAAACAGGTACATCAATGTCAATTGTAAAGGTTGCCGTATCTCCAACTGCCACATACTGATCATCTACCTTTTTATCAACAGATGGCTTCGAATGCTTTATATCTACACTGAAAGAAGTTGGAAGTGCTTCGTATTTCTGGGTTGATGCATTGAGTTTTGGAATAACATTAATTGTTGTTGGCTGATATATATATCCCTTACCTGTGGTAACTGTCATATATTGTCCAACTGTAATATCCTGTTTGGTTATGGGATCTGGTTCTGCATCCAGATCTTCCACTCTGGTTTTATAAGTGTAACTGGTATATCCTTTAAAAACATCATCTCCTGCAGTTGGCTGCAAATAAGATAAACCAAGTGCATTTCCAGAAGTCGCAATCTTTCCTGCTAATGCATAATAAAAATCTTGCTGCTGAGCAGGAGTAAGCGCTAATACCTGGTGTGGAGTAAATTCCGTTGCGGCTTGAAGTGCATAGGCATGTTCCTTTGCAACCACTAATGCTGCGGCAATCAAATCAGCCGATGCCCATTTCATTACCGAATATTTAGCAGTATCTGCACCATCAATTTTGTCATATACATCAACAATTTTATAAACCTTAACCGTTGCGTCTGTTTCTGCAACAGTTACATTAATTGTCTCTGTAGTTGCCGTAACCAATTCTTCTGTTACTTCTGCTGAGGCTGTTTTGGCTGGCAGTGCCAATCCAAGGCATAACACCAATGCCATCATGAGGCTTATTATCTGCCTAAATTTAACTTTCGTCTCTCTCATACCCAATCGTCTCCTTTTGTGTCGTTTTCTTCTGTTTGAATACTTTCCTTTTTAGGTGTACTCATGGTAGCGGCCATGGTATTACTTCCTACAACATTATTTGTTACAGGATTTTTTTTCCTGCTTTTTAGTACAATCAGAACAATTGCACCAATCATCAGTAAAATACCACAAGCTGTAAAAATATATGTACCACTTCCACCAGTTTCAGGAAGCTGAATACCACTGTAGTTCTTGACGGTAATCGGATAGATACCTGTCGTATATTTAGTACTGTCATCTGCTATAAAAGCCTTATAGCTTCCGCCATCCGCATTTGCTGCCGTTTCATCAACCGCATTGATGCTAAACAGGATAACTTCATTTAATTTATTATACCCGCTGGGAGCAATATTTTCCTGTAACAGATATTCACCAACGTTTAATCCATTAACCACCACTCCGGCAGCTGTATTGGTCGATGTAATCTCTTCACTAACCGCTACATAAAGCTCAATTTCATCATGAGCTCCTGAACTGTGGTCTATGTCTTTATTTGTAATGGTCATAGTACCGATGCTTTTGTCCGAGTAGTATGTGAGGGCTGTCTTCAAATCACCCTTTGTACCGATTGCACTTCCGGTCGCCACATAAATGTCTGGTCCTGCAGCAACGTTTACGTCATCATCCCAAGTGTAATCACTGTTGTCACCAATACTTCCTGTTTTGCAAAACACACCGCTTTTTTTGTATAATGTGAAGATGGCGCCTGACAAATATGTAGTTGTACCTGCTGTTCCGTCCACCTTGATAACATTGAGACCATAGGTCCAGGCTTTAACGGTATCTTCAGTATGGGTAATGGTCTTAGAAGCATCTTTTTCATAATATAAATAAGCAGTATTGGTATTGGTATCCTTACCTACTGCTGCACTTGTTGTTACTACTGCTTTGTAGGATATTTTAATATTCTTAATTCCAGCATTTTCTAATTCAGCCCATTTAAAATTAATATTAAAAAGATTTTTTTCAATAGTAGTCGGCTGCATCGAATGGTTAATCGTGTCACCTGTCAATGCCTGATAGCTTTTGAATGCTTTTGTAACATCGGTAGAATTACTGGTAGCATCTGCTAAAAGCAGATTCATCATTCCATCCTTTAAAAAATAGTAATGATATTTTGTGCCGTCCTTTACCTGATATACGTTAAAGTAACCATGTCCAGAGGTTGGACAGGTATACACTACGACTTCACTGGAAACAACCGCAGTATAGTAGCTGGACGGAACTGAAATAGAATCGCCATTTTCGGCAAAACCTTCAATCACCAAACTGTCTTTCACATATGCAAATGCCGCTGACATATCATCATCAATTACATATGTATACTTGCCACCTGGGTCGATATCATAGGTTGGAACCTTCGTCTCAATCGTAAAGTCCACCTCATCGCCAATGGCTACCAAATCCCAATCCTTCTCGTTGATTTTTTTATCAAGCGTCAGAGAAGAATACTTTATACTGGCTACAACCTCCGGTAAATACCAGTTACCGCTAGGTCCTGATTGCTCTGGTACCAGGTTTACCACTAATGGCTGATAGGGGTTTCCTTCCGTGGCCTTGGCCACTACCAGGTATTGACCAAGGGACTGATCGGTCACATTCCATTGAATGCTTTCACCTTGCACCAAATTTATTTTTTCGGCTGCTACTTTTGGTAAGTTTGCATTGGCCAGAAGTGCCGAGTCTGCCATGAGAGCCTCGTAAAATTCCGTCTGGGCAACCTGCGTAGCCGACGCCAGTATTGCTGGTGTGGTGTAGGTCCTAATCTTAGTGATTGCATTACTGGAAATCCAGTTTCCTACCACCGGCATCCATGACAGTGGCAAGTACGTTCCTTGTCCTGCATCCCATTGTACTTCTGCCAACTGGTATAGCTCCATTGTATCGCTTGCACTTTTTAGCTTTACAACAAAGTTTCCCGTTGCAGTTTGCAGACTTACCTGATTATCACCACTTAGATTAACTGTAGTAATTGCTGACACTCCTGCTGTATTTCCCAAGACCATAGCCAGAACGAGCAAGATTGACAACCAACTTCCAATTCTTTTTTTCATTTCGTCTTGTTCCTCCTTTTCGTAGAATAAGTATTCTCTGAAATTCTATTTTCATTTTTGAGAAAGTCCCTCTCTTCCCAACAAAAACAAATTTCAATATGTATAATTTTCCAACTGAAAAAAATAATTTTTATTTATTTCAGTTATCTTTTATTTGAAAAGCCTGTATTTTACAAGCTTGATACTGTTTTTCGTAGAATACTTAATCTACGAATTTTTCCAAATTTTGGTAAAAAACAAAATTATAATATTCCAAAATCAGATAACAGTTACCATATTTTAACACATCGTGAAAAAAATGTAAAGTTTTGATGAAAAAAATCATTTATTTTGCTATTTTTATTTTGTTGATCAAAAAAAGACCACAAGCACTAAGCCCCATCAGTAAGACTCCGATATAATGATATCCTCTGACACCATTACCCCCTGTTTGAGCCAGGAAGACGCCCTTGTAATCCATCCACAGGGTATCACAAATATAATCTCCTTCCATTACAGCTTCATCGGTCCAATCTCCTTCTTCAATAATAAGGGCAACTCTGGACAAAGAATAACCTTCCGGAAAGAGGCTGCCTAATACAAGGTATTTATTTATTCCAAGTCCTCCCAGACCGCAAATGCCCTTTTCATCTGTGGTGACTGATTCCAGTTCTTGATAAATGTCGGCTTCCTCACCATCATCGCTGTAAAAGATATAATAATTCTCTGCTTCTGTATTATTTTTATATTGCAAAAAATCTTCTGAAGCCGTTAATATCGTATCCCTTAAGTAATAAATTTTAAAGACTCCACCTTGCAGGTATCGTACTCCCTCTGGTACAGAAGGGCTGCCATCCTGATTTGCCGTATCCCCATCACAAAGAATGATTTTGATGCCATAGGAATTTCCATACACCACTTCCCTTCCCTGAGCACGACGATCTGGCTCAATTGGACTGACCGTATAGGAAAAGATGGTTTGACTGGCGCTTTTTCCATCTGAGGTAAGATGGTTAGTAGTGTTGACCCCATAAGCTATCTTGATGTTACTAAAATCTTCTTCACTGGTATTGAAGCTAAACAGTAAAAGAGTGAGTCCTTCCTCAGACCGAAGATCATTAAAAGTTAATGCCAGGTTATTTTCCTCGTTATATTCTGCCAGAGCATGGTCCGAATCCTTGGCCGAAATCACACCGCCATCCATTGTAAAAAACCAGCTGGTGCTATCCATAAAAAATAAGGGGCGTCCATTGGCTGCTTCATAATAGACAATAACATTTTCCTTCTTTTGAAAAGTGTATTCCTTGCCAAGGGTCAAGGGTACTCTCGACTGAACTTGAAAGGCATCTTGAAATGCATATCCAGAATCAAGGATTTCACAAATGTTACCAACTCGTTTTCCACTAGTATAAAAGACCGGATATTCTGGAAGCGCAATCTCCATGGTAATCTCCAGCCGGTCACCGTCTGTCATCCAAATATCCGTACCCGCTTCATCGGTACTTTTGTTATGTATGTTTTTCTCCACACTTGGAAGGCTAAAATCGCTATCAGTAAAGATTATCTCCGTCTCCTTTTCCGCTTCCAAAACACCCATTTTTAACTGATAGATTCTGGTATTTCCCTCAGGCAGGATTAAGTAATAACCTTCATTTGCTGACAATGTATAGCTTTCCTGACCCTGTAGCAGAGTTTTCTCCAGTTTTATATTGCCGTTCTGCTGGTCAATCATACTCATGAACAATTTGCCATAAAAATCCTTTGCTGTTGTTTCTATCAGCATGGGCAAATCCTCCGGCAGCATACCCTGATAATTTCCGTCTGGCTCATCCAGCCATTCCTTAACTGACTGATTCCATTCGGTCAAGGTGGCGATAGAATATACCCCGACCTTATCCTCCGCATCCAAACCACTGATCAAAAAGGTTCCCGTCTCTTCTGCTTCTACCGGAAGACAGCAACTCATCCATAGGAGCATGATGAGAATCAACATATAATTGATTCGCAGTATAGGCTTGATTCTCTTCATTGGTTTCCTCCTGTCATGGTATTAATCTGCAAATTCCTGCGCAATATAGGTACCGTGCCAAATTGCCATTCCTACTCGCTTAAAGGATGCATTTAAAATATTTTCACGATGTGGTTTTGAATCAATCCATGCATCAAAAACATCCTGGGCTGACTCATAGCCTTGGGCAATGTTTTCACCGCTACAGGTAAAATCCGTATTTCGAGTGTCCACAAATGCAGTCAGACAGCTTCGACCATCGGGACGTTGATGAGAAAACAGAGTCTCAATTTCCTTTGCCCGTACCGCCGCCACTTCAATCAGTCGGCTATCCATTATAAATGGCTGCAATCCATTTTCCACACGATATGCATTTAAGAGGACCAAAATCTGTCCCTCCATGGTTTTGGGGTCAGGTTCTACACGATATAAGCTATCCGGTATCACCACACTTGACTTGTCGGTAGTAAAATAATCACTGGCAACATATGCGGTTCCTTCACCAAATTTAATCTGATACCATTTTTTTGCCTTTCCCAATATGTTTGCTTCATCACCCTTATTTAGAGCTCCTACAATTTTATAGGTAGTACCGGGACCTGACCTTATATTTAAAGGAACTGTGGCATACATGATTTTGGATACCGTTTCTACCTGTACCACATTCTGCTCTTTATTATTTCCCTGATTCGTGTTTGGGGTATTCTGCGACTGGCTTGCTCCTTGTTTATCTCCGGTTTGGTTGGTATCTACAGTCCCTTCTCCCGATTCTTTTATATCCTCGGTTGGTTTTGTCTGATCTAGATCTTCATCCTCCGTTGGTGTCGGCTCATGATCCACTTGCTCCGTCGCACCGGATTCATCTTGCGCTTGTTTTACCGGGTTGCTTTTTTCATCGTCATTCGCCTTTTGATTCAAAGGAGGCTCTGTTTCCTTATTGATTGCATCGCTTCTGTTTTCTTGGGTATTTTCTTCTCCTCTTATCTCTGTGCCTTTCGTCTCATCTTTTTCAACTTTATCGCCAAATATTGGAGATAAATCCCAGACCAGAGTTTTATGCTCCCATTCACATCCTTGAAGAAGTAACAGGAGGATTCCTATCAATACAGCGGAATACTTTCTTTTTTTCTTCATATTTCACCATCATTCTCTGCTTCCTTTTTCTTAAAGACAATGATCCAATTTCTGGAACTCCATGAAATGTCTGTTTTTTCAAGGCAGGCAGCACAATCTTAATTAGAAAACATCTTACCACAAATAGAAAAAATAGTAAAGTTGTCCTATTTTTTAGACGAGATTTTTGTCGAAAAATACACTTAGACAAGGCTGTCTTAAGATTAATTTATTAAATTGAATCCAATTCAATTGACAGAAAAGTCAAAAACGTGTATGCTTAATTAAACTCAAACAAAGGAGGTCATTCATTATGGATGAAAACTTAGAAACTATGCTTAATCATATCCCCAGTGATGAACTGTTAAAGTTAGATAATCAGCTTTGCTTTGCTTTATATGTTTGCTCAAAGGAAATTATTAGAAAATACAAGCCCCTTTTGGATCCACTGGGACTTACCTACACCAGCTATATTACGCTCCTCGCTTTATGGGAGGAAGACAATATTAATGTAAAGGACTTAGGGCACCGACTTTATCTGGACTCCGGCACACTTACGCCATTGCTTAAAAAAATGGAAACTTCTGGTTGGATTAAACGAAAAAGAAGTGTAGAGGATGAAAGAAATGTGTTTATTTCTCTTACGGAAGAAGGGTTTGCTCTAAAAGAAAAGGCTTCCAGCATACCCAGAAGCCTAATTTGTTCCATTCCGTTTGAACAGGGGGAAGGTAATGCATTTGATATAATTCAGTCCCTTCATCAATTAATGCACACCATTACCGAATAAAAACAGTATTAAGCGTCAGGACTCATATCCATTTGGATTATTGTACTGCCATCGCCACGAGTCCTGGCACATTTGCTCTAAAGAATAGTTTGCAGTCCAGCCAAGTTCTTTCCTGGCTTTGGAAGGGTCTGCATAACTAACCGGAATATCACCGGCCCGTCGTCCCTTAATATCATAGGGGATAGAAAGCCCCGTTGCCGCCTCAAAATTCTTAATGATATCCATTACGCTGTATCCGGTTCCGGTTCCAAGGTTATAGATTTTCAGGCCAGCCTTTTCTTCAATCATTTTCATCGCTTTTACGTGCCCGGTTGCCAAGTCCGTTACATGAATATAATCCCGGATACAAGTACCATCCGGTGTATCATAATCTGTTCCAAAAACTGCCAGTTTATGCCGTTTCCCCACCGCAACCTGGGTAATATATGGCATAAGATTATTGGGAATGCCGTTAGGCGCTTCTCCAATCGTCCCACTTTTATGTGCACCCAGCGGATTAAAATAACGTAAAATCACAACATTCCATTGATTATCTGAATAATACAAATCCGTCAGAATCTGCTCCAGCATAGATTTGGTCCATCCATAGGGATTCGTGCAGGCACCCTTTGGACATTCTTCCGTAATTGGAATCTGCTCTGGTGTTCCATATACAGTTGCCGAAGATGAAAAAATAATGTTCTTCAAATCAAACTGTTTCATTACTTCCAATAGCACCAGCGTTCCGGCAATATTATTTTGATAATATTCCAGTGGCTTGGAAACCGATTCTCCTACCGCTTTTAATCCTGCAAAATGGATACACAGATCAAATCGGTGTGCTATAAATACTTGTTCCAATTGATTCTTATCCAAAATATCTACCTTATAGAATGGAATCTCCATTCCAGTAATATTATGCAATCGTTCCAGCACTACTTCACTGGAATTTGACAAATTATCAATAATTACAATCTCATGACCTTCATTCATTAATTCAACTACTGTATGGCTGCCAATATAGCCAGCCCCACCTGTCACTAAAATTCTCATAACTATGCTCCTCTGTTGTTTATTCAAGCTTTTTACAATTTATTATTTTACATTCGATATATTTTATAACATTCTATGTATAAATATAACACCTCACAAAAAATACTGCAATAAAACATTTTTTCACATCATTTTCGAAAATCATTTTATCCCATTATAAACAAGTCAAATACTTTAATAAAACACCACCGATAATCAATCCTTTTCACTGTTCCACTGGTTATAATCAGATACTCCTTCCAAACCTTATCCCCCAATGAATAATGAATATACCCCACCTTTGTTCCTGCCTTTACAGGTGCTTCCAATGTTTTTTCAATCCGATAAGACACCTTAATCTCTTCATCTTTCGCTAACAGCAGTCCCTCTACCTCTCCTCCGGTAAGCTCTGATACTTTTTCAATTTCAACGGGAATCATGGCAATTTCCCCCATATTCTCTGTTTGTCCTTTTATCACCATAATCGGTTTGAGTTTTTTCAAATCCGGTTTTATCTCGGCTAAACTTTTATATTCATAATTTTCCAGACCATAATTCATTAGTTTCTTTGTATCGCTCCATTTATAAGTCTTATTGTTTGGCCAGCCGCAGGCAAGCAAGGCAACAATTAGCGTTTTCCCCTCCCGTTCCAGTGCACCTACGTAGCAGTAACCAGCGGCTGAGGTAAAGCCGGTTTTTCCAGATAAAGCACCTGCCATCATATTTAAAAAAGCATTATGATTCGAACAGGAAAAGCTTCTTTTTCCATCCATATCCGAAAAACGATAGGAAGGGGTCTGGGTAATTTCCAAAAATTCATCTTTTTTAGGGGACTGGACAATACAGTACCGCATAATGGTGGCTAAATCTGACGCTGTTGTGGAATGAGCACCACCTTCGTCTTCTTTGTCCAAACCATTAGGTGTTACAAAATGGGTATTGGTACATCCAATTTTTTGTGCTTTATCGTTCATTAATTTTGCAAACCCTTCTACGCTTCCACCGATCTGTTCCGCTATAGCCACCGCCGAATCATTGTGACTTTCCAGCATAAGTGAATACAGCAGCTCCTTTAATTTGTATCGCTCACCTTCTCGTATATTTAACTGTACATCTGGCATAGTTGAAGCGTATTTGGAAATTGTCACAATATCATCCGGCTGTGCCAGCTCCAAAGCCAGAATACAGGTCATAATTTTGGTCGTGCTGGCCATGGGCATTACTTCACTTCCATTTTTTTCATATAGAACCCGCCCCGAAGCTCCATCCATTAAAACAGCACTTCTGGCATATAACGTCAAGTTTTCCGTCTTATCTGCCAATGCTACTAAACTGTTTCCTGGTACTGGAAACAAAATTCCTAATATAAGAACTCCCATCATAAAAAAGGATTTCCATCTCTTTTGCTTCATTTTGTTTTTCCTTTTGATGCTCTTTCCTTATATATATGTTCATTCTGGCTTGTATCATTAATCTTTCCTATTTTTGTGCATTGATTTCGCTCGACTTGAGGTGTGATATTACAAATTACCACGCGTTAATAATTATGAAAATGTGTACATTAAAACCATTCAAATGGATGAGTTTTCCATACTAAGAAATGGCAAATTTTGTAAATAAAAAAACTAATTGACTACTGATATAAAAGGTGTATAATAGACTCTGGCACAAAAAATGTTTAGTTTTACTAAACTTATGGTTTATTTTTACTAAAAAACCGAATTCCTGTCAAAAACACTGGGTTTTGCTGGGAATTTTCCATGTTCCATAAGGCTGTTTTAAGTGAATAAATACCAATAATGTGAAAAAAGTGCGCTAAAGCGCACAGATAGGAGTTAAGTGAAGAAAAGCACTTCACATCCTGATTATTAAGTGCGCTAAAGCGCACAGATAGGAGTTAAGTGAAGAAAAAGCACTTCACATCCTGATTAAAAAGTGCGCTAAAGCGCACAGATAGGAGTTTAAGATGCAAATCGGGGTTAAATTAAAAGAGCTGCGTGTCCAGAAAGGACTTACCCAAGAAGAACTGGCGGACCGGGCGGAACTATCAAAGGGATTTATCTCCCAATTGGAACGAGATCTTACTTCTCCTTCGATACAAACCCTTGTAGATATTCTTCAGTGTCTGGGCACGAATCTTAAGGACTTTTTTGTTGATGAAGAAGACAAGCAGGTTGTTTTTCGGAAAGAAGATTTTTTTGAAAAAATAGACAGCGAATTACATAATAAAATTGAATGGATTATTCCAAATGCTCAAAAGAATGAAATGGAGCCTATTTTGCTCACACTGGAGGCTGGGGGTTCGACCTATATTGATACGCCTCATGAAGGAGAAGAATTTGGCTATGTCCTGAAAGGTTCCATAAAGATTCATATTGGCAATAAAATATACCGTGCTTCCAAAGGAGACTCCTTTTATTTCTCTCCCAGCAAAACCCATTATATTACTGGTTCAGAAAAGGGAAGCTCAACGGTACTCTGGGTTACTACCCCACCTAATTTTTAAACAATAGGATAAATCTTTTAAGGCAAGAGCGAAAGAAAAGCACTTTCACTCCCCTGATTAATACGCGCAAAACAAAAGTCGCAGATGGGAGAACATAAAAATGGAAAATAACAAATTAATTGATTTAGTACAGGTTTCAAAAGCTTATGATGATCATATTGTTCTGGATGAACTTGATTTATATATCAGAGAAAACGAATTCTTAACCCTGTTAGGTCCAAGTGGATGTGGAAAAACCACAACGCTCCGTATTTTGGGAGGATTTGAAGCACCAGATAAAGGGCAGGTTATTTTTGATGGCAAAGACATTACCAGTCTTCCCCCAAATATGCGTCCATTAAATACGGTATTTCAAAAATATGCGCTTTTTTCACATATGGACATTGCTGAAAACATCGCTTTCGGTCTTAAAATCAAGAAAAAAAGTAAAGCTTACATTGATGATAAGATAAAATATGCCTTAAAACTGGTTAATCTGGATGGTTTTGAACATCGCATGCCTAACTCCTTAAGCGGTGGTCAGCAACAACGTATTGCCATTGCCCGGGCGATTGTAAATGAGCCCAAGGTACTCCTTCTGGATGAACCGTTAGGTGCTTTGGATTTAAAGCTGCGCCAGGACATGCAATATGAATTAATGCGTCTGAAAAATGAATTGGGCATCACCTTTGTTTATGTTACCCATGACCAGGAAGAGGCTCTGACCATGTCAGATACCATTGTGGTTATGAATCAGGGATATATCCAGCAAGTCGGAACCCCCGAAGATATTTATAATGAACCCAAAAATGCTTTTGTAGCGGACTTTATTGGCGACAGCAACCTTCTTCCTGGTATGATGCAGGAGGATAAGCTGGTTGAAATCCTGGGGGCAAAATTCCCATGTGTGGATGTAGGCTTTGGAAAAAATAAGCCGGTTGATGTTGTAATTCGACCAGAAGACGTGGATTTGGTTGCGCCAGAAGATGGAACTATTGAGGGAGTCGTTACTTCTCTTATCTTCAAAGGCGTACATTATGAAATGGACGTTATGGCGAATGGTTTTGAATGGCTTGTACACAGCACCGATATGGTAGCAGTAGGCCAACGAGTTGGCATTAAAGTAGTTCCTTTTGATATTCAGATTATGAATAAACCAGAATCAGAAGATGAGGAGGTACAGGTAATCAATGAATAAAAAATGGCTTTCCACTCCTTATATGGTATGGGCGCTGATCTTTATTCTGATCCCTTTGGGAATGATTCTCTACTACGGTTTCACAGAAAAGACCGGTGGATTTACCATAGAAAACATTTTAAAAATAGCAACACCAGAGAATTCCAAGGCCCTTTTTCTGGCTCTTATCCTTTCCCTGGTGAGCACCGTTATCTGCCTGTTGCTGGCCTATCCGCTGGCGATGGTTTTGCAGAATATCAGTATGAATCAATCCAGCTTTATTGTGCTGATTTTCATTCTTCCCATGTGGATGAACTTTTTGCTTCGTACCCTGGCATGGCAGACTTTATTGGAAAAAACCGGTGTCATCAACAACATCCTGACCTTCTTGCACCTGCCCAATATTGCGATTATTAACACGCCATCCGCCATTGTCCTTGGTATGGTATATAACTTTTTACCTTTTATGGTACTGCCCCTTTACAATGTCTTGATTAAGATTGATCCCAATGTGATTGATGCCGCAAGAGATTTAGGTGCCAGCAGCTTTCTGACCTTTTGGAAGGTTATCTTTCCTTTAAGTCTTCCTGGCGTCATCAGCGGTATTATGATGGTCTTCATCCCCTCTCTCACCACCTTCGTTATTTCAGATTTGTTGGGTGGAAGCAAGATATTATTAATCGGCAATGTCATTGAGCAGGAATTCAAACAGGGAAGTAACTGGAATGTAGGCTCCGGTCTTTCTCTTGTACTGATGTTCTTTATTTTAATCAGCATGGTCCTTATGGCCAAATATGATAAAGATGGGGAGGGTACGGTATTATGAGAAACTTTGTCAAGAAATTTTATTTGTTTTTAATATGCTTCTTTTTGTATGCCCCGATTCTCACCCTGATTGTTTTGTCATTTAACAGCTCCAAAACCAGAGCAAAATGGGGCGGTTTTACCTTAAAATGGTACGGAAGCCTTTTCCAGAATGAGCAAATTATGAATGCTTTGGAAACCACTTTGTTAATTGCTTTTTTCTCTGCTTTATTTGCTACCTTATTAGGTACGATTGCTGCCATAGGCATTAATAGTATGAAAAAGCGTTCCAAAACAATCTGGATGGGAATTACTAATATTCCCATGCTTAACTCGGAAATTGTAACCGGTATTTCTTTAATGCTTCTTTTCATCGCCGTTGGCGGCCTGGTGGGAAGTCTTACCGGAAAAAGTATCAGTCTCTTTGGATTTACCACTGTTTTATTGGCCCACATTACCTTTAACATCCCCTATGTGGTCCTTAGCGTTATGCCTAAGCTGAAGCAAACCAGCATTCATACCTATGAAGCTGCACTGGATTTGGGGGCTCACCCAGTTTATGCCTATTTCAAGGTGGTGCTGCCAGATATTCTGCCAGGTATCACCTCAGGATTTTTATTATCCTTTACCTTGTCCCTGGATGATTTCATTATCACCCATTTTACAAAGGGCGCCGGCGTGGATACACTTTCCACCAAGATATATACAGAAGTAAAAAAAGGGATTAAACCGGAAATGTATGCCCTATCCACTCTTCTCTTTTTATCTGTTCTACTGCTTCTGTTGTTTATAAATAAAGCACCAAAAAAGAAAATGATTCAAAATGGAGGATTGGAGAAATGAGAAAAATCATAATACTTGGGGCAATCACAGCCCTGATGGCCGTTTCTGTTATGGGCTGTGGGGGCTCAAACAAAGGTGGTCAAAATGGAGAAGTAATCGTTTACAACTGGGGAGAATATTTAGACCCAGAGGTTATTGACATCTTTGAAAAAGAAACTGGAATTGATGTCGTTTACGATGAATACGAAACCAACGAAATTATGTTCCCCAAGGTACAAGCCGGAGCAGTTGCGTATGATGTCGTATGTCCATCTGACTATATGATTCAGCGAATGATCAAAAATGATTTATTATCCGAAATCAATTTTGACAATATTCCCAATGCTAAGAACATTAACCCAACTTACATGGAACAATCCAAAGAATTTGATCCCGAAAACAAATATTCCATCCCCTACTGCTGGGGAACCGTGGGAATTCTTTACAACAAAACCATGGTGGATGAGCCAGTTGACAGCTGGGCCATTTTGTGGGATGAAAAATACAAAGATAATATTCTGATGCAGGACAGTGTGCGAGATGCATTTGGTGTGGCATTAAAATATTTGGGCTACTCCATTAACGCTACGGATGATACAGAATTAAAAGCTGCCAGGGATTTATTAATTGAACAAAAACCGTTAGTTCAGGCTTATGTAATTGACCAGGTTCGTGACAAGATGATTGGAAATGAAGCTGCGATTGGCGTTATCTATTCTGGTGAGGCAATCTTTACCCAAAGAGAAAACCCCGATTTAGAATATGTTATTCCAAAAGAAGGTTCCAATGTCTGGATTGATTCCTGGGTCATTCCTAAAAACGCACCAAATAAGGAAAATGCAGAGAAGTTTATAGATTTCTTATGCCGTGGTGATATTGCGTATAAAAACTTTGAATATATCACCTACTCAACTCCGAATGATGCTGCTAGAGAATTAATTGAAGACGATGATATTCGTAACAGTACCATTGCTTTTCCTGATGCTTCTATGTTGGCAAATTGTGAGACGTTTCAGTTTTTAGGTGATGATATGGATGCGGTTTATAATGAGCTTTGGAAAGAGGTAAAATCTAAATAAAGGTGAGATGAGGGAGGTTTTTGGATTCATAATTGGTATCTTTACCTACGGAACATTTGCTTAACTTATAAGAAGAATTTTATTCTGCATGACGTGGATTTAAAATGTAAAACTGAGAAATAAGTGATGGATATTTGTTGTTTTTTGTCGTATAATGTAAAGAGTTGGATTATTAAACCAATTTAATATTTTATGACTGGGGAATACTATGAGTATTGAGCAAGATAAAAAGATACAATCTTTGTATGCATCACTTAAAAATGTAATGGAGCAGAAACTTAGTAAAGATGATCAAGAAGAATTTTTAGAATGGTCTCATAAATTGCTACTTGATAATTTTCACGAAAAAGAAAAGAATAAACTTTTATCACAAATTAGAGTTATAAAGAATAACAATGATATTGAATCCAAACAGTTATTTAGAAAACTTAAGAATCAAAAGAAAAAACATGAACCAGCAAATTATCCTTCAAATTTGTCTCTTGGAGATATTGTATATGTGAGATATGGTTTTCCTTATTGCTCAGAAATGGGAGATAGCCATTATGGAATTGTTATGTCACCAATCCAAGGTTCCTCATATTTAATAATACCACTATCCAGTGAACCATTTAAAAAATGTGAATTAGGTTTAGTTGGTTTAAATTTACCCAATAAGGAACATATTGGTGGTGAAAAAGTTTCTTATGTTATTTTTAATCATGCAAAGTTTATTCATTATCGTAGGTTAGAAAATATAAATGGTTGTGGCAAAAGAAATGTTGGAAACAAACTATATGAAATAAATAAAAAATTTTTGGATTTTTTAAATTTGCCTCTTGACGCAAACAACATAACGTGATACAATAAACATATCCAAAGAACAAATCTACCCATGGGTAGATGAGTTGTATTATTTTTTATATGTATTAAACCAATTTAGAGTCATACCTATGGGTATGACTCTTTTACATTATTTTTCTAAGTATAAAAAAGACCTATAAAGGATCGATTTTGCCGCTCCTTGTTTCTAATTATTAATTTCTTCCATTCGAATTTTATTCCGATATTCATTTGCTGAAACACCCATCGTTTTCTTGAATACTCTTGAAAAATGAGCCATGTCAATAAAACCTACTTCTTCTGCGATGTCTCCAATTCTTAAGGAAGGATTTTTCAGTAATTCCATCGCACGTTGAATACGTACACTGTTTAGCAATTCGGAAAAATTTTTCCCCGTATGTTTATTAAGAAGCTTACTTAAATGCCATTGACTGACATACGTTTTTTCTGCAACCTCTGATAATGTAAGTTTCTGAGTATAGTTGTTCTCGATGTATTTTAATGCATTTTTTACAATAAATGAGCTTGCAGCGCTATCTTCTTCGTTCTCTGC
>JAVBLX010000110.1:0-93745 GCA_031553075.1 Acetivibrio sp. | reverse complement strand
GGATTCGTCTTAGAACCCCTTAACCTGCGGAACTGGAGTGTTTTCCACCACCAAGTCTCTTTTCTGCGCCCTTTCCATTGCCCCTCATCCAGCGTACGGGTTCCATCACCCATTTTGTCAACTAACTCCCAAAAAAGCTCTTAAAGCATCTGGTTTCTAAATCTCAATACTTCCTATATTCATTTATATCCCTAATCACAATCTTCACCCCATGAATTAACTTATCAAAAATCCCCGCCCGATACATATTAAGCAGTGCCATTCCAATAGGAATCCCAATAATCATCCCCAGGATGCCCTTAACTCGGTACCCAATAAACATAAAAACAAGCGTAGCCAAAGGATTAAGTCCAATACTGTCCCCAACCATCTTAGGCTGAAGTATCTGGCGCACAACCTGGCAGATGAGATAAATCACGGTAAGGCAGACTGCCTCCATGTAGTGACCATTGATTAAGTTGATGATAGCCCATGGTCCTATTACCGTTCCTGTACCAAAAACGGGTAGAAAATCCAACAGTGCTATACCAAGTGCCAGTAAAAAGGAATAATTAATTCCCAAAATCTCGAAACCAATAAAAAGAATTACAATTATTACCAGCATAATCTTAAATTGAGCTTTGAAATAGCCCCCAATTGCCATGGCAAAGTTGTCTTTTATCAGGGTATATTGCTTCTGTATGGAATCTGGTGTAATGGTTTTCAGCATCTTACCTAGCTTTTCACGGTCGGCGATAAAGAAATAAGCTGACATGAGAGTGATAATTGCCATTAGAAATACTTCTGCTACATTTTTCACAAGAGAACCGGCATCGGTGACACTGGGACCCTTCATGTTAGAAACAGCATTTCCAAGGTACGTCATTATGTTGCTTCCTGCATTGTTAAGGAAGTCTTGAACGTTTTCCGGCATCACCGCATAGACGCCGTTAAGGTTTGCTGCCAGAGCATTCATCTGTTGCTGGAGGCCTACGTACATTTCCGGCAGGTCTTTAAATACACCAATGATCTGTCTTGCCAGGAAGACACCGCTAAAATATAAGATTCCTACGACTATAGCCAGGGCGGCAATGATAATAATTACTGAACTATGCTTTCTTATGATTTTAAGTCGCTTTTCAAGAAAACGAACCAGAGGATTGGCTATTACAGCAATAATCCAGCCAATTACAAAGGGCAGAAAAAAACCAAGTGCCTTGGGCACTACAAAAATCAGAACCAGACAGATTAATATAGCAAATAAAAAATCAATTAGGATTTTTAAGTAAATATCTGGTGTTCTCTTATTATCATCTTTCATGAAAGTCTCCCCCTAATTTCTTTGTATTTCAGTTACACATCTTTTTAGGTATATATTAATTCCTGGTTTATTGTGCTTTGGTTATTGTGCTTTGGTTCATTGTGCTTTGATTTTGTGCTTTGATTTTGTGCTTTGATTTATTGTGCTTTGATTTATTGAGCCTGAGTTTATTGTGCTTTGATTTATTGAGCTTTAGTTTATCGACCTTTGGTTATTGAGCTTTGGTATAGTGTTCTTTGCTATTTTTACTTTACAAACGGTTTTGCTATCAGAGTCAGGAAAAATACTGCGGCGGCTACAATAACTATGGTTGGCCCAGTCGCTGTGTTGTTATAATATGATAGAAGCAGTCCTAAAATTCCAGAAAAAAGTGAAATCGCAATGGAATACCCATGGTACTCTCTCATATTAGAAGCAAGGTTTCGGCTGGCCGCGGCGGGTAATATGAGCAGAGCGTTAATAATAAGAATTCCTACCCACTTAATTGACAGCATAATGATTAAAGCGATAATTACAACAAAAAAATTATCAATCCATTTGGTTGGTATGTTTTTACTTCGAGCCAGGCTTTCATTGATACTCATACCATGAAGCTGGTTAAAACAGGTTGCCCAGAATATAAGGGTAATACAGAAGATAATCAGAAGCATTCCTATTTCTTTTGGGGTAATGCTTAGGATATCACCTACCAACAGACTGGTATATTGGGAAAACTCCCCCTTTCGAGAAAGAATTACCAAACCCACCGCCGTTCCCAGTGAAGAAAATACGGAAATAATGGTATCGGTGGAAACGGTATTTTTACGTTTTATCTGATTTAATACCAGGGCAAATACGATAGCAAACAATATCATGGAAAGGTTGGTATCGGCAAGCCCGCATAGGATACCTACTGCAATTCCGGTAAAGGCTGAGTGCCCCAGCGCATCCGAGAAAAATGCCATGCGGTTATTGACAATCATTGTTCCCAGTATCCCCAGAAGTGGTGTTATGATTACCATGGCAATCAAAGCATTTTTCATAAAATCATACTGAATAAAGCGGAAGGGCAGGAGGGTTTCCAGTATTCCATATATCACATTCATTCGCTGCTCCTCTCCCATCTGTCGCCAAAGGTTTCCTTAAATACTTCACTGGTAAATACTTCCTTGGGTTTTCCCTGTTTTTGAATCGTTTGGTCTAAGAGTACCACACGGTCTGCATATTTTTCCACATAGTTCAAGTCGTGGGAGACCAGGATTACGGCCAAATCATCATTTTTCTTCAAATAATCAATATTTTTGTAAAAAAGCTCCATTCCTTTATGGTCGATGCCAGATACTGGCTCGTCCAGGATGAGAAGATTGGGTGTTGGCAAGGTTGCAATGGATAGGAGCACCCGCTGGAGCTGCCCCCCGGATAAATCACAAACAGCTTTATTAATCAGTTCCTCGGCCTCAAATTTTTCCAGTTGATTTCGAATTTTCTCTTCCACGGATTTTTTCTTAAACAGGAAGACCGGGGCACTGGAAATGAAGCTGGCAAATAAGTCATATACACTGGTAGGTGTGTTTTTGGCAATGTTCAGATGCTGAGGTACATATCCTACTTTCAGATCAGAAAAGGTATTGTTTCGCACGTCTTTAAACTCAATGATGCCATCATGGGGAACTTCATTTAGCAGTGCCCGGATTAATGTAGTTTTTCCTGCACCGTTTTTGCCGATAATGGCTGTCAGCTCGCCACAATGAATATGCAGATTGATGTCCTCCAGAATTCTGGTCCCACCAATGGATACGGAAAAGTTTTTAATTTTAATACAGTGAAACCCGCATTTTGCATTGTGGGCTTTGGCTTTTATATACTTATCACTCATTCGTCAGTACCTGCTCCAATACTTCTATGTTTTTCTTCATACCAGTTAAATAGGCATCCTTGTCCATCGTTCCACTTACCAGAGAATCAATCACACAGAGAGTTGCTCCGGTTTCTTCTGCCACCCGTTTTGGTGCTGATTCCATCAGTTGCTTTTCAGTAAAAATATATTTTATGTTGTGTTCTCTTACATCTTCGATTAACTCTGCCACTTCACCTGCACTTAAGGAAGTATCTGCCTCCAGTTCTACCGAGTGAATTACCGGAATACCCAGACGGTCTGCCAGGTAGGCAAAGGCATCATGGAAAATAATGGTTCCGTTTTTCAATCCATTTACTGGCAGCTTCTTTAGGTCTTCATTTAAGACCTGCACTTTCTTATTATATATGACAGCATTTTCCTGATAAATTGTTTCATGCTCTGGATCAGCGATTGCCAGCCCCTTTGCAATATTTTGAATCTGAAGAATATATTTTTCCGGGCTCATCCACACATGGGCATTTTCTAATCCATGTTCATGCGCATGTTCCTTAGTCTCATGCACTTCTGTATTATGTTCCTCCATCTCATGCATTCCTGTATTATATTCCTCCGTCTCATGCACATCTGCATTATGCGCTTCTGCTCCATCTGTAACAGAAAACATAGATTCCTGATGTAATGCTTCAACGTCCATCTCATGACCGTGGGAATGTCCCTCAGTTTCTGTCAGCAGAGCAATTCCCTCTGATGCATCGATAATCATCAAATCCGGATAGCGCTTCACAATCTCTTCCAGAAAGGGTTCCATCCCTCCCCCGTTCAAAATAAGTATATCTGCATTTTCCAGTTTGCGCATATCCTGAGTGGTCAGCTGGTAGTCATGAAGACAACCTCCCTGATTTTCAGTCAGATTTAACAGTTCCATTTCTGGTATCCCGTCCAAAACATTAGCTGCTGCAATGTACATGGGGTAAAAGGAGGTTACCACTGTAAACTTATCCTCGCCTTCATCGGAAACCTCTGGTTTTAATGCAAAGGTAATCCCAATGCCTGCCAAAGTGACCAAAAACATAATTCCAAATAATATCAAACTCTTTTTCACAAGTATCTCTCTTTCTATTCTCATCCCGGAACATACAATAATGCAGTTCCTCCACAAAATGCCAGAATTCCGGTTATGATAATCCCCATATTTATTTGCTTCTTGCGATTTGTATCTATCTGGCCCCATCACTTTTTATTAAACTGGACCTTTTAATCAGTCCAGTTTTGCAGTATATTAATACCAATATAACAGCAATGCCACATCAACTAAGTATCCAAATATCAAAAAGTGGCAGAAGGGAGAGTAATATGACATCAACAACATCCGAGAAAACAAAAAAACTGGTACTATCTGCTCTATTTGCCGCCATGACCTGTGTTGCGACCATGGTTATCACCGTTCCTACTCCTACCAATGGTTACATCCATTTGGGCGATGGTTTTGTTATCTTATCCGGTATTCTTTTAGGGCCAGTCTGGGGGACTGCTGCCGCCGGAATTGGTTCCATGTTTGCTGATTTACTTCTGGGTTATGCCGCTTATGCACCCGCAACCCTGATTATCAAAGCATTGGCTGCTTTTCTTGCCAGTGTGGTATACATTGGATTTCAGCGAATCCGAAAGAATTATGCTATCCACTTATTTTCCATTATAATTGCAGGTGCCGTTGCCGGCTTAGTAGTTACCTGCGGGTATTTTTCCTTCGAAGCAACCATTATGGGTTATGGACTCGCCGCCATTTCCGGCATTCCCACTAACCTCATGCAAAATGGATTTGGGATCTGTGTATCCGCCCTGCTTGCCTCTCTGTTTTCCAAGATTCCAGTTTTAAAATCCAGTTTATAACTAAATATTATAAATTTTATAAGGCATCGCCTCTTTCGGTTACAATCGTGTAGCCGATGGAGGCAATTCTTTTCTCCAGGCAATTTTTGCACTCGGCGGCTTCTTCACCAGTACAAATCTTTTCATCATATAGATCGTACTTCTTACGGTTGGATACCGGTGACAGGTTGGGCATTACTACATTGGCGCCCGCTTCAATCCCTTTTTCTCTTCCTTTCGAATCCACTGTACCAAGTGCCGTTGTCGCTGGCAGCAATACCTTGGGTAGTAAAATACGAACAATCGATAACAACAAAAGGGTGAGCTCAGTATTTCCCTTTTCCTCTTTGGCGAATTTGGTATCATGATGAGGAATAAAAGGGCCAATCCCTACCATCTGTGGCTCCAGCTCTTTTAAAAATATCAGATCTTCTGCCAGGCAGTCCAGGGTCTGCCCCGGAGCTCCCACCATGAACCCTGCCCCAACCTGATATCCCAAACGCTTCAGCTCATACAAACATTCCTTTCGATTAGAAAGACTCATATTTTCTGGGTGAAGAATCCTGTAATGGTCCTCGTTGGCAGTCTCATGACGTAACAAATACCGGTCTGCTCCTGCTTCCTTTAATCTCTTGTAGCTCTCCACGGAGCGCTCTCCCAGCGAAAGGGTCATAGCGCAATCAGGGAATCGTTTTTTAATTTCTGTGATAATGTCTACCATGATTTCATCTTTAAAATAGGGGTCTTCTCCTCCTTGAAGGACAAAGGTCCGAAAACCCAGCTTATATCCTTCTTCACAACAGGATAAAATCTCTTCCTTTGAAAGGCGATACCGTTCCGTATTAGAATTTTCTGCCCGGATTCCGCAGTAATAGCAATTATTTTTACAGTAATTTGTAAACTCGATTAGTCCTCTTACAAAAACCTTGTCCCCATAATACTGCCTGCGAATCCTTACCGCCTCTTCCCGTAGCCGGTTCCTTCCTTCTGAATCCATATTCTCCAGTAATTCTATATATTCCGTCTTGGAAAGAGCCCTCTCTCCAATCAGTTTATCTACTAATGCCTGAACTGTCATTTTATACCCGTCTGCGCGTTGCGACGCACACTCAAATCAACCGTTGAATACGCATTTTTATTCAACGGATATCCTTTCCATAAGTAATGCACTAAAAACATTATATCGGTAAGCCTTTATGATTGCAAATTAATTTCTTCTTAACTTTAAAACAAAACATTTGCAATTCCTCTTTATCGTGCGGAAATATAGTCCGTTCTAAAAAAGATAAAGAGCATCTGCTTTTCCGTAAAATTCCTAAAAGCAATGCCCTTTTTGTTTATCCTTTGTTAAATTAACTCTAATTTCTTTAATACACTTTCGAATTTTTCCTGATCAATTGGTTTTCCTGCATAGGCTACACATCCCAATTCGAATGCCTTGGTAACATTGCGGCCTTCATTAAGAGCGGTTGTCATAATGATCTTAGATGCCTTATCTTCTGGAATCCCTTTTTTCTTTTCAATTTCGCGAATGCTCTTTAAGGCCTGGTATCCGTCCATTTCTGGCATCATAATGTCAAGACACACCAGTTCATATGGATCCCCCGCTTCCAATGCCATAGTAAATGCCTCAATCGCTTCCTGACCGTCTACTGTAATATCGCATTCCCCATATTTTGATAAAAACCGTAACATAAATTTACGGCTTGCAAAATCATCTTCTGCAATTAATATTTTCATGTCTATGCCTCCTTAGTGGTTCTCTCTCACTTTGATAATGTGATTTTACCTGTTTTCTTGAGATTTGTCAAATCTTCTTTAAAAGTTGTCATTTTGTGTGTTGAATTTCAGACTTTCTTATTTTTGTGAATTTATGTATTCTCCCAAAACTTTACAAACATAATCCATCTCTTCTTCGGTTCCAATGGTAATCCGCAAGTAATTGTGAATTCCAGGACGCCCGAAATATCTTACATATATTTTTTTCTCCCGAAGCATTTCAAACAGCTCTTTTGCCGGTATGCTATCATGAGTTACAAACAAAAAATTTGTTTGAGAATCGGGAAAAGAAAATCCCATTTCTTTAAAACGTTCTTTTGCCCTCTCCCGGGTAGCCACAATTTTCTCCAGAGTGGCTTCGAAATAAGCTTTGTCCTTCACGGCTTCAACTCCCAGCTTCATAGAAGTCAAATTCATGGTATAGGAATTGATGGAATACTTCACATCATTCATAGCCTGTATCAGTTCCGGATTCCCCATGGCATAACCAATACGCATACCAGCCATGGAGCGAGACTTGGAAAAGGTCTGAACCACTAACAAGTTGTCATATTCTGCAATGAGGGACAATGCAGAATCACCGCCAAAATCAATATAAGCCTCATCCACAATCACTATAACATCATGGTTGTGGTCCAGAATGTCACGGATAAAAGCCAAGTTTTCACAGATTGAAGTAGGCGCATTGGGGTTAGCCAACACTACGCCGCCATTCTCCTTATAATAATCAGCTGCCCTAATACGAAAATCCGCCGTCAATGCGGGGGTCTCGTAGGGAATCCGGTAAAGCTCTGCCCACACATCATAAAATGAATAGGTGATATTCGGAAACAAAATGGGTTTTGAGAAATTAAAAAAGGTCATAAAGGCCACTGCCAGAACGTCATCAGAACCAACTCCTACAAATACCTGATTATGGTCCAGCCCATAATAATCTGCCAGTACCTCTACCAGGGGGCCAACCGTTGGATCTGGGTATAGTTTAAGCTCATCTGCATTAAAATCGGCGATTGCCTTTATTACCCCAGGTGCTGGCGGATATGGATTCTCGTTTGTATTTATCTTAATCATGCCCGGCACATTGGGCTGCTCGCCAGGAACATACGGCTCTATCTTTCGAATATTGTTTTTCCAATCTTTCATTCACTTGGCTCCTATCTGTTCGCTATAGCGCATTTTACATTCACTTTTGGTAACACTCGGCCAACGCCTTGAAGCTCCTCATCGAACGTTCTATCATCTCATAAGGCACACAATAGGCAAGCCTTGCATATCCCTGGCAACCAAAAGCTGACCCTGGCACCAGCAAAAGATTGTGTTCCTTTGCTTTTGCGGAAAAAGCTTTGTCGTCTTCTTCCATCGATTTTATAAAAAGATAAAAAGCACCCTGAGGTTTTACCATTTCATAGCCATATTCGGATAATGTTTTATATAAAAACTCCCGGTTCTTGTTGTATATCTCCACATTTACCTGCACATCAAGGGTCCGTTTTACCACCCGCTGTATAAAGGATGGAGCATTAACAAATCCCAGAATCCGGTTTGCCACATTCGCAGCTGCTTTTATTTCTTCAAAAGAATCCAGAGCATCCGGCATAACCAGATATCCGATTCTCTCTCCCGGCAGCGACAGGGATTTGCTGTAAGAATAGCCCACAATGGTATTATCATAATATTTCGTAAGATAAGGTACTTCTACACCATCATAAGCCAACTCCCGATATGGCTCATCGCCAATCAGATAAATGGAGGTATCAAACGCATCCTGAGCCTTATACATAATCTCTGCCAGTGCCATTATGGTTCTTTCTGTATAAACCACACCGGTAGGGTTATTTGGGGTATTAATAATAACCGCTTTCGTCTTTTCCGATATGCGCCCTGCAAATTCCCTCAAATTAGGTTGAAAGGTTTCCATATCCGGTGAAATCACCACCAGATTCCCCTCTACATTGGATACATAATTACGATATTCCCCAAAAAATGGAGCAAAGACAATTACTTCGTCTCCCGGATTAATTAAGGTTTTGAGAATGACATTCAAACCACCTGCTGCTCCCACGGTCATCAAAATATTTTCCATGCCAAAGCGAGTGGCAAATTTCTGATTTAAAGACTGAGCTACCGCTTCCCGCACATCCTCATACCCGGAATTATTCATATAGCCATGGACAAATACAGCATCTTCCTCCTGGAGAACTTCCATCATGGCTTTTTTAATCTCCTCCGGTGGTTCCACACTGGGATTTCCCAGACTGAAGTCAAATACATTTTCCTTACCGTATTTTTCCGCCAGTTGTTTTCCTTCCTCAAACATGGCCCGGATAACTGAGCTATTTTCAACTAATTCTATCATTTTATTAGAAATCATAATGGGCTCCCATCTGCCGCTTAGCGGCCTTTCAATCAGGGGAGGTGAAATGCTTTTCTTTCACTTTGGCTCCCATCTGCTGCTTTAGCAGCCTTTCAATCAGGGGAGGTGAAATGCTTTTCTTTCACTTTGGCTCCCATCTTCTATATTTTATGGATAAAGATTCCACTACGAAGCTTCGGCTCAAACCAGGTTGATTTAGGTGGCATTAAGCGGTTAGCGTCTGCCACATCAAACAGCTCCTCAATGGAGGTAGGATACATGGAAAAAGCTACCGTCATGTCGCTTTCACATCTTCTCTCCAGTTCCTTCAGACCACGGATTCCCCCAACAAAATCAATGCGGTTATCGGTCTTGGGATCCTGAATATTAAGAAGGGGCGCCAGAACTTCATTCTGCAAAATCGATACATCCAATCCTTCCACCGGATCCTCATTGCATATAGAAGGTTTGACCGTCAGTTTATACCATTGCTTTTCTATGTACATCCCAAGTCGTCCCTTTGATTCTGGTTTGTAAGGTACGGAGGACGCTTCAATTAAAAATTTTTCGGACAGATTAAGAAGAAAAGACTCTTTCGACACGCCTGAAAGGTCCTTTACCAGTCGGTTATAGTCCATGATTAGAAGCTGGTTATGGGGAAACAGTACCGACAGGAAGAAGTTAAATTCCTCTTCTCCAGTATAGCCTGGATTTTCCTCTCTCCGTTTCTTCCCTACTTTTACGGCAGAGGCTGCCCGGTGATGACCATCCGCAATGTATATCTCATTTATTTTATGAAATTCTGCTAAAAGCACCTCAACATCCTGATCAGCATCAATCACCCAGACACGGTGTCTGATTTCATCCGCAGAAGTAAAATCATATTCCGCCGAATTCTGCTTGTATTTTTCCACCACAGCATCAATTGCTTCCTGGGCACGATATGCCAGGAAAATAGGTCCCGTCTGGGCCTCACAGGTATCCACGTGCCGAATTCGGTCTATTTCCTTGTCTGCTCTGGTATTTTCGTGTTTTTTTATAACATTATTTTCATAATCGTCAATGGATGCACAGGCAACAATTCCAGTTTGTGAACGCCCATTCATGGTCAACTCGTAAACATAATAAACCGCTTTTTTTTCTTCTACAAAGCTACCATCAGATATCATGCTATCCAACAGCTCTTTTGCTTTTTCATATACACAAGGATCATAGGTATCCACACTGTCCTCAAACTGAGTCTCAGCCCGATCAATTCGAAGAAACGACAGCGGTTCTTTTTTCACCTCTGCCTTGGCTTCCTCCCGGTTATAGACATCATATGGAAGGGCCGCAACCCGCTCCACAATATCCTTTCTTGGCCGCAGCCCCCTAAATGGGCGTACTTTTGACATATTCATTCCTCCATCTGCTCATTTTTAATATCCATTCCTCAAGCCTCCGCTTTTGCATCAACACCCATTACGACTACAAGAAAAGGTATGACAATTAAGATGTGCTTGACCAATCCCCCAAAAACAAGACGAACTATTTAATCCGAATCTTTATATACTCTTTAATCAGCTCCACTGCTTCCTGGAAGCTTAATTCATTTGTATTAATACAAAGGTCATAATTACCGGCATCATTCCACTTTCTGCCGGTATAATGCTCATAATACTCGGCCCGATGCTTATCCTTATATTCTATCTTCTTTTGTAAATCTTTTCTGGAATCATCGGACATGGTCTCCAGAATATCCAGGCAGCGTTCCATAGGAGCATGCACATAAATGCGAATGACATTTTTATAGTCCTTTAAAATATAGTCGGCACAACGTCCTACAATAATGCAGGATTCCTCTTCCTCCTCTGCCAAATGGCGCATTACCTTTGCCTGATAATTAAACAGGTTCTGGTTGGAGAGGAAATCATCGCTATCCGGCGGAATCAATTCTCCTGAGAAGGTTTTTTTCATAATTTTATAAAGAAAACTGGATTTTATATTTTCATCTGCTTTGGCAAACAGCTGCTCACTGATTCCACTTTCATCCGATGCCAGCCGCAAAAGTTCCCGGTCATAATAATGAATTTTAAGTTCTTCTGACAGCATCTTTCCAATGGTTTTTCCACCGCTTCCATATCCTCTTGCAATGGTAATTACAAATTTACTGCTCATAATAACACCCCTTATTCTCCTAAATAGGCCTTTTTCACAGATTCATTTTCCAATAAATCCTTTGCTTCTCCGTCGAGTACAATTTTACCGGTTTCCAATACATATGCCCGGTCTGCGATGGAAAGCGCTTTTTTCGCATTCTGTTCTACCACCAGAACTGTGGTTCCACTTTTGCTGATATCCTTAATTATATTAAAGATTTCTGTCACAAAAATAGGCGAAAGTCCCATTGATGGTTCATCCATCAGAATAAGCTTAGGATGGGACATAAGTGCCCGTCCCATGGCAAGCATCTGCTGCTCTCCACCACTTAAAGTTCCGGCATACTGGGATTTTCGCTCTTCCAGACGAGGAAAACGTTTATATACCATCTTAAGGGTCTCTTCGATTTCTTTCTTGTCTGTTCGGGTATATGCTCCCATTTTCAGATTTTCCAGTACCGTTAAATCGGCAAAAACCCGCCGTCCCTCTGGTACATGAGCCATCCCCAGTGACACAATCTTGTGACCAGGTATTTTAGTCAGCTCCTGTCCTTCAAACTCAATACTTCCAACTTTACTTTTAATCAGCCCTGTGATGGTTTGAAGAATGGTGGTCTTTCCGGCCCCGTTTGCCCCGATCAGAGCAATGACCTCGCCCTGCTCTACTTCGAAGCTGATTCCTTTAATGGCTTGAATCACGCCATAATATACTTCCAAATCAGTTATTTTTAACATTGCCATTTTATCCTCATTCCTGCGCTGCTATTTTGCGCATTTCAAGTTTCTACCATGAAGAATACACCTTGGCAGCCTTTTTGAGACATTGCCTTTTGGTATTCTTCAAACGTTTCTAATCCCCTAGATAGGCTGTAATAACAGTTGGGTCATTGAGTACCACTTCTGGCGTTCCTGTCATAAGTACCATTCCAAAATTGAGAACGGTCAAGGTTTCACAGATTCCGGAAACCAGCTTCATATCGTGTTCAATGAGAAGAATGGTCAAATCAAATTCTTCCCTGATAAATCCAATGGTTTCCATCAATTCAGCCGTCTCATTCGGATTCATTCCAGCGGCTGGTTCATCTAACAGCAAAAGCTTGGGATTGGTAGCCAGGGCTCTGGCAATTTCCAGCTTTCTCTGCTTTCCATAAGGTAGGTTAGAGGCCAGATAGTCCGCTTCCTTATCCAGACCAAATACCTTTAAGATTTCCATGGCACGCTCATTCATATGCCGCTCTGTGCTTCTATATTTTTTAGTATGAAGGAAGCTGTCTGCCAAGGAATAGTTATATTCATTGTGAAGAGCTACTTTTACATTATCCATTACACTCATCTTGGAAAATAGACGGATATTCTGAAAGGTCCTTGCAATTCCGCTCTGGCAGATTTGGGAGGGACTTTTCCCAACCAGCTTTTCTCCGTCCAGGGAAATGGTTCCATCCGTAGGAAGATAAACACCAGTAAGCATGTTAAATACGGTGGTCTTCCCAGCTCCGTTTGGTCCGATCAGTCCATAAAGACTTCCTTTTTCTATTTCTATATTAAAATCATCCACGGCACGCAAACCGCCGAAGGAGATTCCCAAATTCTTAACCTCTAATAATGCCATTGGTTTACGCCTCCTTCTTCGTTTTCTTAAACTTTGGTAATCTATCACGGACTAATAATCTCTCTTTTAGGGAAGAAGAGTTAAATATCATCATGGCAATCAGCACGATGGAGTAAGTCAGCATCCGGAATTCATCCGCACTTCTTAAAAATTCCGGCAATACGGTAAGGATTATAGCCGCAATAACGGAACCACGGATATTGCCCATACCACCAAGAACTACAATAACTAAAATTTCAATGGATTTATTATAGTCAAAAGTGGTAGGCTTTAAAATACCCACGTTATGACCAAAAATAACGCCGGCAATGCCGGCAAAGAATGCCGCAATTACAAATGCCATAATTTTAAATCGGCTGACTGGAATTCCTACTGCTTCTGCCGCAATGTAATTATCCCGGACGGAACACACGGCTCTTCCTTGTCGGGAGTTCACTAAATTTTTTATGGCAAAAATAGTAATCACTACCAGAATAAAAACCACGGTAAAATTTTTATAATTTGAATGAAGTTCAATACCAGTAAGTCCCTTAGCACCTCCCGTTACTCCCAAGGCGTTAATAATAGACTTAATAATCTCACCAAATGCCAATGTAACAATCGCCAGATAGTCGCCTCGAAGTCTTAATACCGGTACTCCAATGACAATTCCAAAGACGGCTGCTGTCAGGCCTCCTACGATAAGCGCAAGAGGAAACTCAATTATCATCGGCAGTTCTAAATTTATCGTAACAAGAGCTCCCGCATAAGCCCCGACCGACATAAATCCTGCATGTCCAAGGGTAAGCTCGCCTAAAAAACCGGTGGTAAGATTGAGGGATACCGCCAGAATTACATTGATACATACCGGAATAATAAGACTTCGTATCTGCCGGTAGCTATCCAAAAATCCACCATAAATCAAGATTGCCACAATACCATATATCACCGCAGCAATTATTATATTAGTAAGTAATTGTTTACTCATTTTCGTTTTCACAATTTGTCCTCCGATCACTACTTCCAAATCCTGCCATCATTGATGACACAAACAATCGCACTTTATCTTTTAAACCTTTTCTCTTCTCATCTTGCCAAGTAAACCGGATGGCTTTACAAGCAACACCAGAACCAGAATACCAAATACGATTGCATCGGAAAGTTCGGTGGAAATATAGGCTTTCGATAAGCTTTCAACCAGCCCCAGGATAATTCCGCCCAGCATGGCTCCCGGCACGCTTCCGATTCCGCCCAATACAGCCGCAACAAAGGCTTTGATACCAGGCATCGCACCAAGAGTCGGACGCAGGGACTGATACTGACATACATACAAAATACCTGCAACGGCTGCCAGGGCAGAACCAATTGCAAAGGTCAGAGAGATGGTTTTATTCACATCAATTCCCATGAGCTGGGCTGCTCCCTTATCCTCCGACACGGCACGCATGGCACTTCCCAGCTTGGTTTTCTGAATAAACCAGGTAAGGAGAATCATGCAGATCGTGGTCACAACTAAGGTCACAACTGTGATACCCGATATGTTGATTCCTGCGATGGTAACACCCTTAAAATTAACAATTGATGCCTGCGGTATAGGTGTCGCACCAAAAATCAACAGTGATACACTTTGCAGTAAAAAACTCACACCGATAGCAGTAATCAATACAGCCAGGGGTGGAGCGGTACGAAGGGGCTTATATGCCACCCGTTCTATGGTAACACCTAATATGGTGCAGACCAAAATGGTCAGGAGCACCGTCGGAACAGGGGAAAGGTGTAAGGTGTTCAGTCCCACAAACAAGGTGTAGGCACCTACCATAATAATATCTCCATGTGCAAAGTTAATCATCTTGGCAATTCCGTAAACCATGGTATAACCAAGAGCAATCAGGGCATAAATACTGCCTGAGCGAAGCCCATTTATAAGTTGTTCTAAGATATTCTGTAATATATCCATATTAATACCTCTTCCGTTTAATTTCGATTTCCGCTGATAAATACAGCTTTTCCCTGGTCATATGTAATTGAAAAGTTGTATTTATCAACAGAAATCCTATAAAGGATAAGCGAAAGAAATTCAATAAATGGGATTCCTTCCGCTTATCAATCAAATAATTACTCTACTGTATACTCACCATTTTTAATTTTGATGAGTTTTGCTGCTTTCTGAGGTTCTCCCTGAGCGGTAAAGCTGATTGCTTTACCAGTCATTCCATCTACGGAAATAGCGGTCATAGCCTTAATTAAATCTGCGCTTTCTGTGGTACCAGCTTTTTCAAGTGCTGCTTTCATTACATATACACAGTCATAGCCATCTGCTGCGAACTGGTCAGGAGTTGCTCCATCGTATTTATCCTGATATTTCTTAACAAAGTCAGCTGCTTCACTATCACCTGAGAAGAATGGGCTTAAGAAGGTTGCTCCTTCTACGACTGCTGTATCTGTTACAGAGCCAAGGATACCATCCCATCCATCACTGCCAAAGAAAGGAAGGGTCATGCCAAGGTCTGCTGCCTGGGTTACAATGTGTGCTGCATCATTGTAATAAACCGGAACAAAGATTGCTTCTGCATTGGTTCCTTTAATTGAGGTAAGCTGGGTATTGAAATCTTCGCCACTGGCATAAGCTTCTGTCGCAACCATGGTTCCACCAAGTTCCGTTACTTTGGCTGCAAATGCTTCATAGACACCAGTACTGTATTCTTCTGAATTTTGATAAATTGCTGCTATGTTCTTGTACCCTAACTCGGTTACCATATGCTCTGCCATGGTCTCACCCTGAAGGGGATCGGTAAAGCATAAACGGAATACATTGTCATTAATGGTAACATCCTGTGCTGATGCGGAAGGGGTTAACTGTAAAATGCCATCTGCTTTTGACAGGTCTACCACTGCCAGACAAGAACCGGAAGTAACACATCCGAGTAATGCATTCATACCGGCATCCATCAAAGAGTTGTATGCGGTAATTCCTTTATCCGCAGCTGCTTCGTCATCTTCAAATTTTAATTCCAATTTGATTGTTTTGTCACCAACCTTCACTCCGCCGGCATCGTTAATTTCATCTACTGCGATTTGGGCTGCCTGTTTTACAGACAATCCGTAAGAAGCCGCTTCCCCTGTAAGAGGTCCGATTCCACCGATAATAAAAGTGTCTCCGCCTGCGCTTCCCGCACTACCACCACATCCACTGAAAGCAGACATCGTGAGTGCCATTGCTAGTGTTAAACTTAATACTTTTCTGATTTTTTTCATTTTTTTTCCTCCTACACTTGGTCATGAATATAAAAATAGGCGTTCCAAGTGTGCAGAACGCCTTTATTCACTAGAAATAATATACTCTAGGGAGTTTATTTTGTCAATACTGTAATTTAATAAAGTGCAAGGTTTTTTCCTTTATTTTTCCTTTATTTTTCCTGCATAAAATGCAAAATGGCACTGGAAAAATCTCCCATCTTTTCTCGAATCAGAATTCCGGCATGCATGAGAGCCGCACCAGAATAGGTTTCCTTCGTGTCTTCACGAATATATATTCCCGATTCTTCCAGACCTTTTAGGCGTATTCTCCGACTGTGGCTATTCGCCCTGTTCTTTACCTGTACAAAGGTCACCATGGTTTCCTTCTTATCCTTAGATACTACCTGCCAGCAATCGTATTCCTGATTATCTCCCGCATAAAAATATCGGTTATCGCTGTTATAGTTTCCAATCCGATAATAATCTCCGGTACGAACCAGGTCATTATACTTGTGATACAAGGCAACCTGCCTCGGAATTTCTTCCCGGTCTTCGGATGGTATCCGGGTTATATCCAGCTCATAACCAAAGGTTCCAGCCAATGCCACATGACCTCTCGTCTCAAATGGAGTTGTCCTTCCAACCGTGTGGTTAGGACAATCACTCACATGCGCTCCCATACAGGACAGTGGATAAACCATTGCGGTTCCTCTTTGAATGGACAGCCGTTCAATGGCATCAGTATCATCGGAGCACCAAATCTGGGGACTGTAGTAAAGCATTCCCGGATCAAAGCGGGCTCCGCCGCCAGAACAATTTTCCAACAAAATATGCGGAAAATCTGTCGTCAGGCGATTCATCAATTCATAGACTCCAAGTACATATTTATGGTACAGCTGTCCCTGCTCCTCTGCTCCCTTAAGAGCACTTCCCACATTAGACAGCGGGCGGTTCATATCCCATTTTACGTAACGGATATTGGCACTTGTCAAAACCTCGTAAATTATCTGGTAAATGTGGTCTCTTACCTCCGAACGGGTAAAATCCAGTACATACTGGTTCCTGGCAAGACTGCTGTCTCTGCCCTCTATGGCAAAGGCCCAGTCAGGATGTGCTCGATACAGGTCGGAATCAGGAGAAATCATTTCTGGCTCTACCCAGATGCCAAATTCTAATCCCAGGTCATTTACTTCTTCAACCAGCTTTTTCAGTCCGCCCTGGATTTTGTCTTCGTTTACAAACCAGTCTCCCAAAGCACGATTGTCATCCTTACGCCCACCAAACCAGCCATCATCCATTACCAGCATCTCAATGCCAAGACCGGCGGCTTCTTTGGCAATATCCAAAAGCTTCCCAGAGTCAAAGTCAAAATAGGTTGCTTCCCAGTTATTAATGAGGATAGGACGTTTTTTATCTCGGTATTCCCCTCGTATTAGGTGATTACGATACAGGTCATGAAATCTTCTGGACATGCCGCCAATTCCTTCGGCAGAATAAACCATAACGACTTCAGGTGTGTTAAAGCTCTCACCTGGCTTGAGCGGCCAGGAAAAGTCCTCTGGATGGATTCCCATAACAACTCTGGTGGTGTCAAACTGGCATCCCTCTGCCTGAGCCATAAAGTTACCGGAATAGACAAAGTTAAAACCGTATGCTTCTCCCATATCTTCGGTTGCATCTGATGAAACCAATGCGAAAAAGGGATTCATCTGGTGCCCGGATTCGCCTCTGGTTGAAAAGACTCCCTGCTTGCCGTATCCTACCGATTTTCTCTGCACATGGCGTTCCCTGGCCCATGAACCATGGAGGGTTATCATGTCATAATCCATACTGTCTAAATCCACGCAGGCACTTAATGCCTTTGTCAGAGTAATCACTTCCTCTGACTGGTTCACAATCCGGGTACTTCTGGCGATGGCATCTTCTTCCTCAAAAATGGTATATAGAAGTGTCAGTTCCAGATTGAGGATTTCATCTTTTCCTACCAATTCCAGGGTGGTACAGGTCCCTTCCCGGTCAAAAGTGGCTGGCAGGCCTGGGAGTTCCGGTTTTCCACTGTAGATTTTATGATGGTCATAGGTAAACTGGCAGGCTGTGGACCCCTTCCCGGTTTTTACCGTGATACAGTCTTCCCGGTAATCTCCCAGACCGTGTCCGGGGTATTCCATGGGAAAGCTGTCATAAAAGGAAACTCGGTCACGATTGTTCTTTGAAGGAACAAATGGGGGTTCCTCTAAACGCAGTAAATAGTTGAGGTTGTCATCTGGTACTTTTTTGCCATAATATACGTGACCTATGAATTTTTCTTCGTCTACAATGGCTATGAAATAGCTGGAGTTTTTTGTTTGTAGTTTGAAAATATTGTTTTGATAATAAATTGCCATTGGTGTTTCCTCCTTTTTTTGTTTGGAGCCCGGACGCTGAATGAGGAACGCCGGGAAGCGAGGGCAAACCAGACGTGGTGGTGGGAAGCAATCCAGTTCCGCAGGGCAAGAGGTTCTAAGACGAATCCCAAACTATGGCCTGTTGCGGGTCGGTCTCATGATGCATCCGTGCATCAAACGACCTAAAAGGCCCATCCGTGGGCCTTTTACCCTTAGGTGCTGTAGATTCGCCTAAGAACCTCTAACCCTGCTCCAAATGGATTGCTTCCCACCACCACGTCTGGTTTGCCCTCGCTTCCCGGCGTTCCTCATTCAGCTGGATTTCTAAATAATTTAATTTTAGAATTTCTTTTAGAATTTCATTTTTAATATTTCTAGGTTTTTTTGAATCATGTTACATCTTTGTGCTACACATTCTACGGAACGAAGTGGGTCTTCTGGTGTGTTAAATACATAGTCAATTAATTTTTCCATGGTTGTGGTGGCTACGTGCATTCTGGTATCGGAAGATGCGTAGTAAATCAAAACTGTGCCATCTTCTTTTACCACTGCTCCATTGGTAAATACCACGTTGGATACATCCCCTACACGTTCTTTTCCAAGTGGGGCAATCAAAAATCCGGATGGCTCGGCAATGACTTCCCATGGCTTTTCCAGAGAGGTTGCAAAGGCATAGATTACGTAGCGTAGTCCTGCTGCTGTGTTGCGCACTCCATGGGCAATGTGAATGAAACCTTTTTCTGTCTTAATGGGAACGGCACCGGCACCATTTTTCACTTCGGTGATTGTATGGTATTTTCGTTTACTGGAAATGATTTCTTCATCTACCACTGGGTTTAAGATGTCCTCACATAAGCCAAAACCTATGCCGCCACCAGAACCTGTATCGATGAAATCATCCATCGGACGGGTATAAAATGCATATTTTCCATTGATAAACTCTGGGTGAAGAACTACGTTTCTCTGTTGTGGTGACCTGAGGGTCTTTAAATTAGGGAGTCTTTCCCATGTTTTTAAATCCTTTGTACGGACAATTCCGGCTTGTGCAACTGCAGCTGACAAATCTGCCGCAGCAGTATCCTTACTTTCGGAACAGAATACGCCATAGATATAGCCATCTTCGTGCTTCGTCAGGCGCATGTCATATACATTGGTTTCTTCCGGGCAGGTATCTTCTAATAAAATAGGGTAATCCCAGAACTGGAATCCATCGATTCCGTTATCACTTTCGGCTACGCCAAAGAAGGATTTGCGGTCATTTCCTTCTATCCGGGCAACCAAGTGAATTTTACCATCCATCTCAATGGCTCCGGAATTCATCACGGCATTTACTCCAAGACGCTCCATAAAATGAGGGTTTGTGTTTATATCTAAATCGTATTTCCAGGTTAAAGGAATATGATTTCGGGTTAACACGGGATTTTCGTACCGGTCGAAGATTCCATTATAGGAATCGGTTTTATTATTTTGGCGATTGATAATTTTGTTATATTTTTCTAATTCGATATAATAATTTTTGTGTATCATATTTAGCTCCTATCTGTGCGCTTTAGCGCACCTTTAAATCAGGGGTGCAAATGAACTCCTTGCACTTGGCTCCTATCTGTGCGCTCTAGCGCACCTTTAATCAGGGGTGCAAATGGGTTTTGGCAGCTTCTTATCTTCTTCCAATTTCTGTATCAGAAGTGGAAACTACGCTGTTTTTCTTGATATATTCCATGACCTCATCAAACTGGGTAAATGCCAGACCAACATAGCTATCTGCTGCACCATAATAAATGGCAATTTTTCCACTTTCTGAGTCATGGATCGTGGCACATGGGAATACCACATTAGGGACAAAACCTCTTTCTTCATACCATTCCTCCGGTGTCAGCAGGAAGTTCTCACAACGATATTTTACAATAGAAGGATTTTCCAAATCCAGGATAGCCCCTCCTATACTATAAACATATCCGTTGCAGGTTCCGGAAACGCCATGGTAGAACATAAGCCAGCCTTCTGAGGTTTCAATTGGTGCTGCTCCGCCGCCAATTTTCAGGGATTCCCACCATTCATTTCCTTTGCCCATGACATGCCTGTGTTTTCCCCAATATACAAGGTCTGGACTTTCACTGATAAAGATATCCCCAAACGGGGTATGTCCACTGTCACTTGGTCTGGACAGCATAACGAAATTGCCGTTAATCTTTCTGGGGAATAAGACTGCATTCCGATTAAACGGCAGGAATGGGTTTTCCAATCGTACAAAGGTCTTGAAGTCAGTTGTCTTAGCCATACCGATGGCTGCTCCATAGAAGTCTTGACACCAGATAATGTAATAGGTGTCTTCTACCTTTACCAGACGTGGGTCATAGGCATAGATTGGCATAAATGGATTTCCTTCTTCATCGGTAAAAGGAATTTTGTTTTCTTCAAAGTCCCAGTGGATGGCATCCTTGCTTCTGCCCAGATAAATATATGGTATTCCATTTACCTGTTCACCGCGAAAGACACCAATAAATTCGTCTCCGTATGGCATTACTGCACTGTTAAAAATACGAGCAACTCCTTTTACTGGATTTCTACCAATAATTGGATTCTCACGGTATCTCCAAATGGGTGCATTTACAATGCCTTCTGGCTTTTCTTGCCATGGTACATTTTTTACTGGTGGACTTATCATTTTTAACTCGCTCATTTTTTGTTTTCCTCCATTTTCATTTTTGTTGCCTCTTTCATTTTCTTTGCCATAATTCTTTGATTATCTCTCTTACTTTGAGTCTCTGCTTGGTCTTTGTTTTGATCTTTGTTTTGATCTTTACTTTGATTCACTTGCTCGGCTTGTTCCATTTAGCTTTATTTAATCATTTTTAACTAATTTTACTCTATTTTTTAACCAAAGTCAATAGAACAGAAAAAATCCGCTTTTCGTGCCACGATTATGACAGTAAAAACGGACTTTTGCTCCATATTAAGTACTTTACTTTTTAATTTTAACGCTATTTTTCTCGACGAGGCGACCTTCTACAATGCTAATCCCCTCTTTATAGGACTCTTTATTTATTTTTTTAATCAGGGTGTTTATACTAAGCTTTGCCATCCCTTTTACATCTACTTCATATGTGGTAATTTCCACGTCTGTAATTCCAGGGAAAATATAGTTGTCAAAGCCCACAACGGAAATGTCCTCCGGTACTTTATAGCCTTTTTGCCCAAGCAGACGAATCAATTCCCCAGCGGCTAGGTCGCAGTTGCAGGCAAATGCTGTGGGAAGCTCTCCTGGCAGTTTTTCAATGATAATCTTTCCACTCCCTGCTTCCCGATCATCAAGAATCCATTTCTCCTTCGGAGTTACACCATGCTCCAGCATAGATTTGCAATAACCAAAATATCGGTCGGCGATGCTGCTTGTTGCCTGGATAGATCCGACAAACCCGATGTCCTTATGACCCTTTTCAAACAGATAATTGGTCATGAGATACATCCCATAATAATTGTTGGATACCACCGAGTCACAACGATGGTTGCCATCATAAAAATCCAGAAAAACAAGAGGAATATCCTCCTGCTCAAGTACCTTGAGATACTCTTCTCGAAGCTTTCCCAGAACAATCAGACCATCTACCTTTTTTTCTGTGATAATCTTAGGCATGGTCAATGAGAGTTCATCTGCCTTCCGTAACTCCTCCAACATGGAAAAGTGGTCCTTTCTGGTGGTTTGGGTAGCAATATGACGATATAATTCCCAATAAAAGGAGGAATATTTTTCAAGATATATTTCGGAAACAAGTACTCCCAGATTCCGGCTGATTATTTCTTTTCCTAATTGCTTGGCGGAAGGTGTTTTATATCCCAATTCTTGGGCAAGACGCTTTATTTCAGTCCGCATTTCTTCACTAACTCCACTTTTATCAGCCAGTGCTTTGGATACAGTCACCGTACTTACATTTAATTGTTCTGCAATATCAGCTAATTTTACTGCTTTTGTCATTCCCATTCGGATATCCCTCCCTGCATTTCTAAGGTTTATGTGTTTTATAGATTTACTTATTTTCCTTTTGCATCAATATAGACACACATATTTTTAATTAAATTTCAGATAAATTTAATTCATATAACTTTTTGTTAATTATATTTAATCTATATTTCTTTGTCAATGATTACAGATCATATTTTGGAGTACGAATAAATGTATTTCTCTTACCTTTGTGAAAACGTGTGTTGCCCTGTTGCTATTTTTATATCCCACTTGTATAGCCTAAAGAAGAGACAATAAGGAAAGTTATTTCTTCCGTATTGTCTCTTGTTTCACCCATTTTACAATAAATATTTTCTTGTAAAGCCCTGGGGCCAACACGTAAAATCAGGCAGGAAACCTTCTAATTCCAAGGAATTCCCGCCTGATTTTATTCTTTATTTACTTCAATTTAAATTTACCCACCATAGTCTCTAAAGTAAATGACTGTGCATTCATCTCCTGTGCCGTTGCTGCACTTTGTTCTGCCGCTGCCGTATTCTCCTGTATTACTTTGGACACCATTTCAATTCCCCGGTTAATTTCTTGGATTGCACTTGCTTGTTCATCAGAAACCTTTGCAATACCGGTAACAATTGATGCTGATTCCTTAATACCATCTACAATATTCACAAAGGATGCCGAAGTTTCATCCGCAATCCTCGTACCTAATTTTGCCTTTTCAATAGAAGCAACGATTAAAGTCGCTGTATCCTTTGCCGCTGCAGCACTTTTTGCCGCCAACTCTCTTACTTCATCCGCTACAACCGCAAAGCCTTTTCCCTGTTCCCCTGCCCTGGCTGCCTCGATTGCTGCATTAAGAGCAAGAAGATTGGTTTTAGATGCTATATCATCAATCGTTTTAATAACCGCCTGAATATCCTGACTTGCTTCATTGATTTCTTTCACTGCATCTATCATTTCTGTCATCTGCAGCGAGCCCTTCTCGGCACTTTCTTGAATATCGCCCGCAAGTGTCGCTGCCTGAGATGCCATTTTTGCATTCTCAATAATTCGTTCTGATACCTTAACCACGGAGGTGGAAAGTCCTTCAACGTCATCCGCTTGCTTCACTGCTGCTTCCGCTAACATCTGGCTGCTGTCTGCAATGGCTTTGGAGCCGTAGGCCACACTTGTTGTAGCGGAACGGATTTCTGACATCAAACTATTGTAAGCATCTACAAGATTATTAATTGCCAAATTCATGGAGTCGTGCTCAGATCTCACCTCAATATTTCGGGTATAATCACCCCCTGCCAAAAGACCGACAAAATCTGCCTGTTTCTGAATTGCTTCAACCATATTACTAAACGCATCTGCCAGAACACCGATTTCATCTTCTCGATGCTCCCGTTGCTTAATTGAGATATTCCCCTTTGCAATTTCGGCTGCATCATCTGCCAGTTCACTGACCAGTACCAGTTTCTCATCAATCTTCTTAAGACATCTAATAATAGTAAACATCATGACAACCATCGAAGCGGCTGTTAATAAAATCATAACCGTAGTTAGTGCCATCGCAAGATTAGCCTGTTTTGTGGTTCGGGTATCCAATTCCTGTTGAAATTTATTCATTGTGCTGGTGATAGGCGCTTTCCCGTCAACATAGGCGGAGCCAAACATAAGCTCTCTCGCTTTCTCCAAATCACCTGCCGTCACTGCCTCAAAAGCTTCTGTTTCCAACTGCGCTAATGTATTAGAGTAATCGGCTGCCTGCTGAACCAAAGCTAGTTCTGTTTTCGTTGCATGATTTTTTTTCAACGCCTCAACTGCTTTTTCACGGTTTTTATCTACTTCGATTTCTCTCATGTAGTTATCATAATATACCTTGTCACCATACTGCACATAACAACGGGCCTCATTTGTCAGCAAATCGGATGCTGAAGAAAGCTGTATCCCTGCTGCCCGCAAAGCTTCTTTGTTTTTTAGTGTACTTCTTTCCACGAAAAAAGAGGCAATTAAGAGAACAATACAAATCAACGAAATAACAAAAACTGTAGCAATAATCCTAATAATCTGACTTACTTTCATAGACTCACTCCTCCGCCCACCTGCCTCAATACCTTTAAAAAGTATGAGTTATAGTAGTATTCTATTTTATAATATGATAATAGCATAAAAGAGCCTTCTTAGCAATCGTTTTTTGTGAATAAATTTCATATCTTTACGAAACATGATATTTTTGTTTTTGTATTTCACATTTTAAAAACTTTACAATTTAACATTTTGTTAACTGGAAAAAAATGGTTATTTTACAAGAAAAAGCTCCACATGGAAAGGGTACTCGTACGCCATGTGGAGCTTTTTTCAAAGTCATTTATTTCATTAACAAAGTAATTACTAAATTTAAATTTGCTCAGAGAGATATCTTGCCACGTACACTCCACTGGCTGATGCATGAGACAATGAATGTGTTACACCGCTGCAATCTCCAATTACAAACAATCCCTTGTGGTTCGTTTCCAGATTTGGACTAAGGGCAACTTCCATATTGTAGAACTTAACTTCTACACCATATAACAACGTATCATCATTGGCAGTACCTGGAGCAATTTTATCCAGTGCCTGAATCATTTCAATAATTCCATCCAGGATGCGTTTTGGCATAACCAGGCTTAAATCTCCCGGAGTTGCTGCCAAGGTTGGCGTTACAAAGCTCTCTGTAATGCGAGTGGCATTGCTTCGTCTGCCACGAATCAAATCACCATAACGCTGAACTATAACGCCTCCTCCCAGCATATTGGACAGCTTCGCAATGCTTTCACCATATCCGTTACTATCCTTAAACGGTTCTGAAAAATGCTTGGACACCAATAAGGCAAAGTTAGTATTTTCCGTATAGCGGGCTGGATCTTCATAGCTATGACCGTTTACGGTAATAATACCATTTGTATTTTCATTTACCACTACTCCCTTTGGATTCATACAAAAAGTTCGTACTAAATCCTGGAACTGCTGGGTCCGGTAAACAATCTTACTTTCATACAGCTCGTCCGTAAGATGGGAAAAAACCACTGCCGGAAGCTCTACTCTCACACCAATATCTACACGGTTAGACTTGGTTGGAATCTCCAAATCGGCACATACCTGCTCCATCCATTTGCTGCCGCTTCGTCCTGCTGAAATAATGCAATTTATACAAGTATGCACTTCACCGTTTAAAATCACCTCAAAACCACCGTCGACTTTTCTTACACTGTCAACTGGTGAATTAAACTGGAAATCCACTTTATCCTTTAACTCATTATATAAATTCTGTAATACGATATAATTAATATCCGTACCCAAGTGACGAACGGAAGCATCCAAAAGATGCAGATCATTTTGCAGACACAGCTTCTTAATATGAGTGTCCGCAGTGGAATAAAGCTTGGTTCCGGCTCCACCGTAAGCACAATTTATTTCATCTACATACTCCATAATGCGAATGGCTTCTTCTTTCCCAATGTATTCATAAAGGGTACCGCCAAACTGGTTGGTGATGTTGTATTTTCCATCGGAAAATGCTCCAGCTCCACCAAAGCCATTCATGATATCACAGCTTTTACAATTGATGCAGGATTTTATTTTCTTTCCGTCAATGGGACATTTTCTTTTTTCCAATGGGTTTCCGGCTTCAAAAATTCCGATTTTTAAATCTTCCTTTAATTTAGTCAATTCATATGCAGAAAAAATACCTCCTGGTCCTGCTCCAATAATAATCACATCATAATTCATCGTTAGCTCCTATCTGCATGCTTTAGCATGCCTTTTAATCAAGGGGTTGAAAATGAATTTCTTTCAACCTTCTTCCTCCTAAAATCTCCGCTTTTTCCGCCTGTTTTTTCTTCCAACTGAATGTCGGTCATGATCATATTTTTGTCAATTGCTTTGCACATATCATAAATTGTCAGCAGGGTAACATTTACACCTGTCAGCGCCTCCATCTCTGCGCCTGTTTTCCCTTCTGTTTTTACGGTGCATCTTGCTAATATCTCGCTGGTTTCCTCCCCAATTTCAAACTCTATCGTGCACTTGCTAATCAAAAGAGTGTGGCATAGAGGAATCAAATCCGAAGTCTTCTTAACTGCCATAATACCAGCAATTCTAGCAGTTCCCAATACATCTCCCTTCTTTACGATTCCACTTTGAATGGCGTCTATAATTTCCCGGCACACTCGTATTTTTCCTGATGCAATGGCGGTTCGATGGGTAATTTCTTTTTCTCCCACATCAACCATAATGGCTTCTCCGTGTTGATTAAAATGGGTAAATTCTGACACCTGGATACCTCCTCTCCCAAATTTGCTATATCTTGGTATGCTGCTAAATCCTCTCACATATTACCACACAAGTTTTATGAAAGATATTCCGCCACAATCCGTTCACTTACTGCCCAAAGTCTCTTGGCGAGCCTTTTATTATTTGCACGCCTGGAAACCTTTACTACTTTATGATTATAGAAATATTCTCCGCTGATTTCAGCACATTTTTTACTGGTAGCCACATAAATAGCCGTGGAGGCACCTTGCTCCGGAGTTCGAAAAAATGGTTTCAGCGCTTTCATAATCGTTTTCCCAAAACCCGTATCCCGGTCTACTCCCATATTGGTAGCGACAGCACCCGGATGTACACAATTCACCGTTACTTGGGTGTTTTTCAACCTTCTGGCCAGTTCCTTTGTAAAAAGAACATTACATAATTTTGCTCGACCATAAGCAGAAAATACAGAGTATCCTTTTTTCAGCGGTATATTATGAAAATCGATATTGCCAATTTTATGTGCGCCGGACGCCACTACCACAATGCGAGCCCTTCCTGCTGCTTTTATTAAATCCAGCAAACTTACTGTCAGTAAAAAGTGACCAATATGATTTACCCCAAACTGCAACTCAAGACCATCCTTAGTTTCTCTGCGGTCAAGGGTGATGACTCCGGCATTGTTAACCAAAATATCCAATCGGTCATAAGTCTGCTTGAATTCATCGCAGAATTGCTTTATCTCAGCCATACTCCCAAGATCACACAGCATCAGAGAAACAGAGCCCTTACTCTTTTCCAGCACTTCCTGAAACGCTTCTTCACCACGTTCTTTGTTCCGGCAAAGCATGATTACATGCATCCCCTTACGGGCCAGGGCCGTTGCAGTTGCTTTTCCCATTCCGGAATTGGCACCTGTAATCAACGCAATTTTCTTCTCCATATTGCTACTCCCAGCTACGTATTGCATACGTATATTTATTTTATATATTTGAATACGTGTATTTATTTGAATCAAATTATTGTTTCCTTCATATAACATTCCAGTATATACTGAGGATTTTCATAATAAAAGCTACCATTATAATCATCAATGACTCTGCACAAAAAAGAATTATATACTTCTATCAAAGCATCAACTACATCTATTTCCTTTTTTTCAGAAACACCTAAAATCAATCTCTTATATACTTTTCCAATATCCCAGTGCGTTGGAATCGCATAACCACATTCTTGAACATTGTCAAAATCCCCAGGGGCGATGCCACATTTTTCAATAAAATCATCACTGACACGATCTATATTGTCACTATGATATACGTCAGCCAAATCATATATCTTATCAATTTCCTTTTTACCTAATGCATTTACAATATTGCTGCGTCTATTTTTTGTTTTTCTTCCTATATACTCAATGAGGCTGCAAGTAAAAAACAAGTCATTTACTTTTTTATCTTCTCTCCCTGTCATAGGACACCTCCTCATAACCACGATATTCTAAGCATGCCAAAGCTGATGTGGTACAAAAATTTATCTGATGAGTCGGATACTTGAACTTTGCCATAACCCAAAATTGTTCTCTGGTTATACTTCCTTCCATGTAATCAGATATAAAATTGTAAATCTGGTCATCTGCCATTGCACCGATTACAATATCATACTCATGGTGAATACCATGCCGACAAGCAATAATAAAATCCAGCCATTCCTCTGTCATTTCTTTAAACTCCAGAATTTTCAGCTGGGTATTTACCCTTACTTCGTAAATACTCAAAATCGGATTCTCATATCGTCTCGCCCAACGTTCCGCCTGCTCTTTCATAATCGTACAATAAAAACCATCCCCAAAATCTTTTGTATTCCGCCCTACTATTATCTCTGGCTTTTCAATTGTCAAATGGCTTCCGTGATATACTGTCATTTTTGACATATCGCCTCACCTCACTTGCCTGCTCTTTTTATATAAATAAAGCATACTTCAAATACATGCGAAATTCAAGTTTAACATATTAAAAAAGGACCGTAACTCAAATTACAGTCCTTCAGCCAATATAATTTATCTTTCCTTTGAAATCGCAGTAAGAGGAACCTCTAAAATCTCCAGAATAAACATAAACATGGGAATCCCAATAATCAATCCCCAAATACCTAAGAAATGCTCCGAAACAATAAGGATTGCAAAGGTATAAAACACTGGAAGCTTTGTTTTGGAGGACATCAGCTTGGGATTTAAAATATAGCTTTCCAAAGCATGAAGCAGGGCAATCATAACCAGTACATATGCAACTGTGACCAGACCATTGATATTAAAGGCAATCAGACAAAGTGGTATCAGCGAAATCATAACACCGGCAACGGGAATAAGTCCTAATACAAAAATCATCACAGCAAACCCGATTATATTTGGAAAACCAATTATCATCAGACCAACCGTAGATAAAAGGCCATTTACAAGGGCAATCAAAAACTGAACCTCAATTACCTTTCCGAATGAAGAGACAAACTTCTGACCAAAAAATGCTATCTCATTGTAGATAGTCGAAATCTTACTCTTTTTAAATTTGGCGGTAAACTGTATGATTTCCTTCCGTCCCAACATAAAGAACACGCTGAGAACAAGGGAAAGCAGTACATTTAATCCCACATGACTGATATTGGTAACCACCTTGGTTGCATAATTCATACTTTGGGCTGAAAATATTGTAAAGTAAGCTTGTTCTATAATGCCTTTAAAAAAGCTGAGTATCTCATTTTCCGTAGGTTCGTTATAAAATTCCATAACCTCACCGGAAACCTGTTGAATCTGAGCGACGATTCCTGGAATAAAATTAACGATGGCGTAGATCCCGCCACCAAAGGCAATTGCAAACACCGCCAGCTGCAGTACCTTGGAAACCTTATTCGGCACCATGGGTAAATATCTGGTAACCGCTTTGTCCAGTCCGTAAAAAATATAAGAAAATAGAAAGGTCATTAACAGCAGATTCATCATACTGCGCATAGCATACAAACATATAGCCAACACACAAAGGGTCAAAAACCGCTTAAATGCGGCACTCTTAAGAAAATTTACTACGTACTCCAAGACCTGTCCTCCAGATTCATTTTTATGAAAACATTATATCAAACATAGGACTCTTTCACAAGTTAAGCTTTCTTTACACAACTCATCGTTGTACAAAATTGTACACAAATATGTGCACTTATTCTCAACTTTTCTTTTCAAACAAATCTCGGAAGTAATCATTTGAAGTGGGGTACAAGTTGCACCCCACTTCAAATGAATGCTTCTATAAATACTATACCATCAAGTGTCAATAATAATATATCTAAAAGAATATTTCCTCAAACACCCCATAAAAATCCAGTTCCCCGTACCCCCATTCCCGATTAGGATATATAATATTCTTTCTTCGTGCCCCTCGGACAAAATAATTGGTAATCCGTACCGTCTGCATATACGGTGCATTCCCTTTTACAATTCCCCATTCAAGCATAAGGGCTGCGCACCCTGCTGCATGGGCTGCCGCAATGGAAGAGCCTGTCATTCGCCCAAATCGTCCCCCTGGCAATGGTCCATATATATTTACGCCGGGGGCTGATAAATCAGGTTTGCGCTCTCCTGAAAGGGTATACCCCCTGCTGGCATGTAAATATATACTATCGTCATAATGATTATAAGCATTCATAGTCATAACATTATCCGTGTTACCGGGTTCACATAAGGTCGTATTGGGCTGTGGCTGAATAAAGTAAGTGCCCTCTTTGATAAATTGTTCCATGGGCAGCCACATATTATATCCGGCTGCATCCGGGCTCTCATTATATACCACAATTCTCCAGATACCTGGTGTAGGATCCCTGAAACGGATTAGAGCAATCTGGTCTCCGGTAAGCTGTTCCACCACGATATATTCCACTAATACCAGGGTATCCTCAAAGGGAAAACGAAACTGCTGGAGCGCCCTGTCCTGAATCGGAACTTTTCGAACTTCTTCGCCAAGAGGCGAAATAATCCCCACCGAAAACAACGCTGGCGACTCTGCCCACAATTCGATTGACAGACCAAATTCCCCTTCTTCCACTTTCACCTCGACTTCTTCACTTTCTCCCGGCGGCATAATTAACTTCTCATAGTGATGCCCCCGGTTTCCTTCATTTCCACCTGCGACTACAATCGCAATTCCTTCTCTTAAACTGTAACGATCCAAAATTCTGCAAAGTGGTGTTTGACCATCGTGATTTCCGCTGTTTGTACCAATCCCAAAAACAATTACCAGGGGTCTGAGCAAACGTACTGCTTCTTCGATCAAAAAACGTACCCCAAGCATAATATCCGCTTCACTATAAGCAAGGGCTTGAGGACTCACACAATGATATTCCTTTAAATTGTTTTTTGCTTCTTTCAGCTTTACCATCATAATCCCCGCCTGGGGTGCGACACCTGTAAAGTCATCTTCCTCCTCTTCTCCACCAGCCGCAATTCCTGCCATAAATGTTCCATGTCCATTTTCCAAATCGGTAACCGGAACGATGGACAACGGATCATCTGACCGAAGAGCTTCATTAATATCATCCTGGTCGTAATAACCACCATATAGAAAACCAATCGGCGGTGTCCCCTCCCGCTGAGTCTGATCCCATATCGCCTGTATTCTGGTCGTCCCATCTGCCTGACGAAAAACCGGATGCTGATAATCGATTCCCGTATCAATAATTCCAATCAGCACCCCCTGACCCAGTAAGTCTACATAAGGTTGTCGCCTCACCCGAAGAACACCAATGCTTTCCATGCTGGAAGTATCTAGAAGTCCATAAAGCTTGGGAATCGTGGCATACCCAAAGGAGCGGAAATTAATACTCTGGCTTCCACTAATCGGAACATATACAATTACAGAAGAATCGGTTACCAGTTGGACGCATTCCCTCTGCTGCTCCTCCGGTATCCCAACCAATTGACCTGGGTAAGCAACGATAAAATCCCCATAGGCCTCACTGTAAATTACATCTCTGCACCTTTCAGCCGATACTTGATATATTTCCATTTCTTCCTTCAAAATAAAATACCTGCACAAAATTTCTTATTTTATTCTATGCCGGTAATTCGGTTTCGTTTCCGAATAGGTAGTGGCTTTCTTCTAAATGACCTGAATCGGCGCATCAGCAGCCTCTGCAAATAGATGATTATTTTGAGCCTTTCCTTATCTCAAAGGAATATAAGATATCCCTTGTGGCATCAATATGATAAGCATCTTCCACATCGGTGCCCCAGCTATCAATCCCGCCCACTCCTCTTACCGCTCCAAGAATGGTAACTATGGTCCTTCTTGGCAGAGGCAGTTCTTCCCGGTGGGTGGCACTTTCCAATTCCAGTGCGGTATAAGGAAGACAAGAAAAAGCAAATTCTTCTCCCTTATTCTCAAATCGGAGTGAAAAGGGTTCCTTCCTTACATTACTGCTATTTAGTGTAGTGACCCGCTCCACTTCCAGCCATTTTGTTTTCATATGGACGCCGCAATCCTGTGGTACCAGATATCTGGTAACGGGAAGTCCCTCAACCTGATAAACACCAGGAACTCCTCCTGCCATCCGGTCTGGATAGGTTTCTCCCGATAAACCTTCATATTGGTAGCCCGTCGCTTTGGTCGGCATGATAAACCGCATTCCAAACACCGGAAGCTCCGGCAATCCCTCCCTGCCATGATAATGCACTTCTACACCAATCGCTCCCTCTTTCCTTACCTCATAGGAAACTTCTACCTGGGTTGCCGGCACCGTAATCGTTTCATAAGTAAACATTACTTTTACCGTTTCTGCCCGCTCTCCTTCCTGATGGCAATTGTTTTCCGGCGGAAGAATCGTACTCACCTTTTCCCCATCCACAAATACTTCAAACCGAATGCAGCGAAGAAAGGTATCTGCACTAAGCCACATACCAGAGCGAAGAGGAAACTGACTTCCCCGGTCATTGTCTGTGACAGCACGCCAGAAGGTTGGCATTGGTGGACGGTATAGCCATTCCCTTCCGTCCATTACCAGGGATTCCAATCCGCCTTTTTGATAAGAAAAAATATAGTGAAAATCCCTTCCCCAGACTCCAAGGTTGACATCTCCATATACAATCTCAAGCAGGTTCTCCTGCTCTGTCTTTTTATCTGTGCAAACCATAATAATACCTTACCTCCTGCATAGCTGGTTTCTCTGTTCGATCTGCAAATACGATTCCATTTCCTGAAAATTCATAATCCGATGGACGGTCATCAAAATCCCCTCCATAGCGGAGCACTTCCTCTCCGGTAACCTCATCCTCCACCCAGAGCGCCTGGTCAATGTAGTCCCAGATAAAGCCCCCCTGATACATTTCATATTGATCAAGCAGATCAATATATGATTTCATTCCTCCCAAAGAATTTCCCATATCGTGCATATATTCACACAGGATAAATGGCTTTTTGGGGTTACTTTCCAAATAAGCTTTGATTTCCTCCGGTTTGGCATACATTCTGCTTTCCATATCGGAAATGGTATCCTCATAGGTCCGGTTTTGTACAACTCCTTCGTAATGAACCAACCGGCTGGGATCCGCTTCTTTATAAAAAGTATTCATCTGTTCCAGATTGTCTCCGGCATAGGACTCATTTCCTAATGACCAGAATAAAATGGAAGTATGATTTTTAAACGTTTCAAAATTGGTTCTCGCCCGGTCTATTACGGCCTCCCGCCACTGAGGGATACTTCCCGGTACATTCCACGAAGGCTCTACCGCTCCTCTTTTCTGCCAGGAACCATGAGACTCCAGATTGGTTTCTGCCATAACATAAATCCCGTTATCATCACACAGGTAATACCAGGGAATCTGGTTGGGGTAATGGCTGGTTCTTACTCCATTTATGTTGTTCCGAACCAGGCACTCCATATCCCATTCCATCTCTTTTTGGCTAATCCAACGTCCATTTTTCCCGCTCCATTCATGACGGTTCACGCCATTGATGATCAGACGTTTTCCATTTAAAAGCATAATTTTATTTTGAATTTCAATCCGGCGGAAACCGATTTTATAAGGGACAATTTCAATTAATTTGTCCTGGGAATCCAACAGTTCTATAATGAGAAGATATAAATAGGGATTGTGGTTATCCCAGGGGATCACGCTTCCTATTTCCGTTTGTTCAAACGTTACTTTTTCACTGATTTTCCTTATTTCCTGAAAGCACACCTTATTTTCACCATCCGTGACCGTTACTCTCACCGTACCAACCACTTCCATCGAGGAGAGCTTTAGCGCCAAACCAAAGCTGCCAGAAACATTATCCTCCTGCAATATTGGTTTTGCCCATAAATCCTCTACATGAAGAGAGGGCTTTCCATATAACGTTACATTTCTAAAAATACCAAAGAAACGAAAGAAATCCTGATCTTCCAAATATGCCGCCGTGCTTCTTTTATGGACTTCCACGGCCAGTACGTTTCCTTTTTCCTTTATGTAAGGGGTTAGATTAAATTCCGAAGGAGTAAAGCTGTCCTCAGCATATCCAATGAAGTCTCCATTAAGCCACACATAAAGGGCCTCTTCCACACCTTCAAAGCATATTATCACCGGCTTTCCTGCCAACTCTTCCTTTAAATCAAACACTTTCAAGTAAGAACCAACCGGATTATAGGACGCCTGACTGAAGGAACCTTCTGCCAGGTTATCCGTGGAAAGACTGTAAGCAGGTCTTCTGAAAATGTGACCTTCCCATGGATACATGGTGTTAATATATTGAATTTTATCATAGCCGGAAAGTTCAATATGGCCTGGTACATGGATTTTATCAAATCCCGAAGCTTCAAATCCCGGCTGGTAAAACCTCTCAGGTCTTTCTGCCGCATTTACGGCATAGGAAAACAACCATTCCCCATTCAGGGATTGAAGCAGTGAGCTTCTCTTTTCGTTCATTTCCTCCCGGCTGATGTAAAACCCATGATCGCTGTGTGCTTCCTGCTGATTCACACGAAATACTTCCGGATCATCCAGCCATCTGATGTCTGCTTCTTTTTTATGGGAATCCTCAAATCGAACGGTTCCGCTTGCCAAAGCATAATCTGCTTTCTTATTTTTGTACTTATCAATATTTTTATCCCGAGCATCCATAATATTGTCCTTCACATTCTTTTATAATGTTTGTTAAAACTTATTTTTCAATAAATATTTCCTCGCCTGCCTTCAAAGAAACCACCATTTCCTCTTTTCCCGGATAAAGAACCGCAAAAGAAATGCGGAATTTTCTGGTCTCAGCTGCCTGATTCTTCAGACGAAAGCCTTCCTGGGAGTATTCGTATTCCACTTGGTAGCTGTCCATTGCAACCCTTCCATAGGATGTCAACCGGGGGGCTATGGATAAATCCACTTCCAAATCATGGGTAATTCCCAGATAATCATGAATTAAAACCCATGAGAATACACAGGGATATTCATAATAGTAGGGCGCCCCATGCCAGTTTATATCGCTTTGATAATATACATGGTTCATGTCATAACGCTCACCCATCTTATACTGATCCAACTTTGCCTGTTCCGCCACCATACAAAGCTGCTGGAACAACATTGCTCCATCCTGCTTATTCGCCCAGTATGCCGCATCCCAGCACCAGTAACGTCCGGCGGCGCATAAATCATATGGTCCGCCGTCCCCGATTTCACTATCGGTATAATCCTCAATACAAGCGGACAAAAAGGTTGGAAAACGTTGTAATTCTCCTAAATTCTCCTGAATCAGACGATCTACTGCTGCTGCCTGTTCTTTGGACGTATATGAAAATAATACGGGAAGACTGTTAGCCAATAAATGAATATGGTCATGAACCTCTCCATTCCGGTCGATCCAGTCAGCAAACCGGTTCTTCTCCTCATCCCAGAAGCCCATCGGTACCGGCTTCACCATCGCTTCTGCCAGGTGCTTTTCCTGCTTCCGATAATGCTCTGCCTTATCCTTCCGATCAAGGAGTTCTTCCAAATCAGCCAACTTTCTGTATGCATTTGCCGCCATTGCTGCTGACATGCATTCCATTCCATCCTTCATAACCTGGTCTTCATAATATACATCCGACCACAGCCGCCCATTTCCATCGGTCAAGTGTTCCACCAGGGAAGCAGAACCCTCCAGATTTTCTATGTTTTCTTTCAGCCACTGTAAATCCTTGGTCGCTGCAGTATAAAGCCAAGCCGTTTCCAGTACTTCAATATTTCCGGTTACCAAAAACATCTCGGCATTGACCGTTCCATCCTGGCTGTTTCTTCTTACGTGATATTCTCTTACCCCATTTGGCTGGATGGCGCAGGGATTTCTCCATAACTGGATGGGATCCTCTTTCATCAGTTTGAACTGAAGCTCCATCATCCGTTTTACCACTCCTAATTCAAAACCGCCGGATAAAGCCAAACGTCCCTTACACTGAAATTCATGATCCACATCGGGATAAGTCCCGGCATACTCTCCCGGTTGGAGGGTACTAACCACGTATCCCCTCCAAATAGGATAATCCACGGCTTTTGTCCGTTCAATCACGCTAGGCAGCAAAGTCCCCCAGTAAAACTCTGCAAGGGTCTTTTCCAGCATCTCTCCCTGTTCAAATGTAAAGGCATATTGATTTCCAAAAAAGTCAGCATGAGGTCGACTGGCATGACGGATTAAGGTACATTCCCCGCTTTTTATCCGAACCACAATTTCATCATTTCCACAATCAGCTTCCACTCCGCCTGCTGTCTTGATTTCAATTGCTCCAATCTCATCCTGACCATCCAAAGGAAGAATCCACCCCTGTTCACAACCAGTCAGGGCGGTCTCCCCGCCCTGACTGGATACTAAATAAGCTTCTTCTTCAATTTTGGTCATAAAATATATCTGGGATGGTTGAAAGTAAAGCAGGATATCTTCTTTTTTCTCATTGCTCAAGCTTACTCTGGCTTCCTCCTGGTTCATGTTATCAGCCACAGCAGACCGAAGCACACTATCTGTCCAAATTATATTTTCCACCATTTTTTCTCATCCTATTTTTCTTTATTATTTTGTTTTTCAGTATAAATTCCATTCCAATAGTCTTCTACCTTGTTCATTCCCAAATTGTCAATGTCTTTGATAAAATTATTGTATTCCGCTGCCGGATTATCGGCGAAAATCATCTTAACCGAATATTGCTGTAAAAGACTTCCTGCCTTCTGTTTGATAATTCCTTCTGCACTGGCAGGATCGGGATCGCTGATTTCTAATTCTGGCTTATATACTACCTTTGGTCCAAACATTTCATTATAGGTCGCCATCTTTTCATCGGAAGTATCCCACCATGGAAGGTTCCATAAAAGCTCGTTACATGCAATCCAGTATTCCCCCAGACCGTTTTTGGATGCAACACCGCCCCAGTCTGCTTTTTTATCGGTTACATATTCTGGTATCATCGTTGGCTTTCCATCTTTTAATTCCCAATGTGCTCCGGCAACAACATCACCACTGTAGCTGTCACCATAGATTCCCCAGGAAACGTCCTGATGTCCTTCTGCGCTTGCCATGTATTCCAGGAAACGGATTGCCCGCTCTGGGTCCTTGCAGTTCTTGGTAATCACAGTTGCCAGCCAGCCGGCACCAGTTCTGGTCTGTTCATAGGTATCAAGTGGAGGAAGTATCATATAGCTGGTATTTGGATTATCACCAGGTACCTTTTCGCCATCAGAAACGGTCCATGAATAGGAAATCACATCACCTTTTTCAATCTTGGCTTTTGCCACATCTTTTGAATCAATAAATGGATCTTTGGTCAATAACCCTTTTTTGTACATTGTGTTCATAAATTCAACGGTTTCCAGAAATTTTGGATCTCTGGCTGCCCACTGAATCTTACCATCAATTAACAGTTTGTCCCCGTTTAATCCCAACTGTACACCCACGTTATTAAAATCTGCATGGCTTGCAAAATAGTCAGAAGACATGGATCCATCGGCCGGATAGAATCCAATCTTGTCAGGATGCTTTTCTTTAATCTGCTCCAAGGCATTAATGAAATCTTCGGTTGTCTTTATTTCCGGACTTCCGATTTCTTCATAGAAATCCTTGCGGATACTCCACATCGGCTGGTTGGTTCCAACCAATTGATTGTATTTGCGGGCAGCTTCCTGCCATTCTTTTCCCTGTACCCAGGTAGTAAACTGATATGTTTTTCCATCATCGGATTTATAATTTGACATAATTTCTTCCGGCAGGATTTCTCTCATCAAAGGGGCATACTGATCAATCAGTTCATCCATTGACCATAACATTCCAGCATCAATCATGGTTTGGATGGCCGGGTCATTCCGATCCAGGGTAAGGATATCCGGCAGCTGGTTTCCGGCAATCATCATATTTAATTTCTGATTATCATCTACAACTGGCTTGGTAAACTCCAAATCAACGCCTGTTTTTTCTGTTACTCTTTTTGCGGTATCATCCTCCCAGTTTAAACCGAACCAGGAAAAATTCACATAGTAGCTTAATTCAACTGGTGAAGTGTCTTCTTTCCATTCCAGATTTTCCGGATCTGCTTTCCACCCGATTTCATCCCAGCTAACTGGAATCTTACTTAAATCCGAAGCCGGTGTGCTTTTTGTTTCGGTTCCCTGTACGGCTCCATCCTCGGTCTTTGTTTCCGTCTGCTCTTTATTGCTGCTATTCCCACATCCGGTGAGCGCTCCGGCGGTCATTGACAATGCCAATAAGAGCACGGTTCCTTTGCGCATGATACTGTTCCAATTTTTTTTCATGTCTTTTCCTCCATTTAAAAATTAAAATTATAATAATTAGCTTATCTATTCTTTCACTGCTCCAAGCATCATTCCTTTTACAAAATACTTCTGTACAAAAGGATACAGGATGGTAATTGGGGCAACGGAAACAATTAACATTGCATACCTTACGGATTCCATGGTTATGGAGCTTTGCCCTACGGATGTAGAGATAAATTTCTGCAAGGTCTGCTGGGCCTCTGTCAGGGACATGGCACGCATTAAAACTGCCGGCAGTGTCATCAGTTGTTCGTTGTTAACAAAGAACGCCGGGTGAAACCAGTCATTCCAGTGCCAAACTCCGACAAACAGGCAAACGGTCGCTATTACCGGCTTTGACATAGGAAGGATAATACGGAAAAACACCGTAAAATCGTTAGCTCCGTCTACCTTGGCTGAATCGATAAGGGCTTGCGGAAGCTCTTGAAAAAATGAAATAAATAACACAATATAGTAAAACTGATAGATATTAGGCAGTATGTATACCCAAAAGCTGTCCAATATATGAAGCTGACGGTACAGTAAATAAGAATGTACCGCACTTGCGGAAAAATACAGTGTGACAATACCAAATGCCATATAAAACTTACGGAATACCAATCCCCTTCGGGAAAGAGCATAGGCCGCCATTGCCAGACAAACAATCGCAACTCCGGTACCAACTACCGTCCGCAATATTGTCATGAAAAACGCCCAGTAAATGGATTGGTTCTGAAACACCATTTTATAATTCTCCAGTGTGAATTTTCTGGGCCAGAGATAGATTCCGCCTTTTGCCGCATCCATTCCATCATTAAAGGATAAGATCAAACAGTAAAATATTGGATAAACCGTGAGAATCAAAATAATCACTGCCAGTATTACACTGATGGTATTGATAATTCTGTCCTCTTTTGATTGTCGTTTCTTTGTTGCTGCTCGCATCATCAGAATACCCCTTTCCCGAAAATTTTCTTAGAACCCCAATTCGCAGATACTAACAAGCCAACCGATAGTGTTGCCAAAATTAAGTTTGCTGCTGAAGCAAAGGAAAATCTCAATTGATTCAAACCGCTATTGACAATAAAATTCTGAATGACATAAGAAGTCTCCCGGTTAAACGCATTTCCCAACAGGTAGGATTGATTAAAGTTAGAACCCACCGGTCCACCGTTTAGTAAATTACCAAAATTCATAATAAACAGAATGCCAGCTGTCCAGGATATGGAAGGAAGGGTGATGCTCCACATCTTTTTAAATCTTCCGGCACCATCCACCGATGCTGCTTCGTAAAGATCCTGACTGATTCCGGAAATTGCTGCTAAATAAATAATAGCATTCCAGCCGCTTTCCTGCCAACAGTCAATCATGGTTCCAATCCACCAGAACCATTTGCTGTCTGCCAAAAACTCAATGGGAGTTGATATGATTCCAAAGTTCAGCAGCAGTTCATTAATGATTCCTTTGGGATCCAGAAAAATCATCCATAAGGTTGCCACAATAACGTAGGAAAAAAAGTGGGGCAAATAGCTTCCTGTCTGGGTCAGTTTTTTCAACCGCAGAAATGGCAGTTCATTTAAGATCAAAGCCAGTAATAGTGGTGAGAAAAAGGTAAAGCCAAACTTCAGCAAGCTCATTCCCATGGTGTTTTTCATGGCCAGGAAGAAATCCGGTTCTGCGAAAAGTTCCTTAAAGTAAGTAAATCCCGCAAAGGAATGTCCATAAAAGCCATCGGTTAATGAGTAATCCAGAAAAGCATTGAATAATCCCGACAACGGAATGTAGGAAAAGATAAAGAAAAACAACATCGCCGGAATCACCATGACCTGAAGCCTCCACTGCTGTTTGAACTTTGCCCAACGTCCTTTTTTCATTAAAAATACCTCCTTGCAAATTCAGGTGAAATGGGCTATACTTTAACTACTTTTTTATGTCGCCCATCTATAGTATCATTATAATTCCTGGCATTTATCAAGTCAGTAAACAATCCTTAGATTTACTGGACAATTTTTTGTTTTGAAAGGACGTGGGGATTATGATCGTTAAGAATATATTTCGTCGTATTAATTATAAAACTAAAATCATCCTTTGTTACCTCTTGGTCATATCCATTCCCTATACCATTGGATTGATATATCTTTATGATAGTATCGTAACATCCGCCCAGACCAATCTGATTCATTCCATTGAAAATCGTATGTTTCAGGAAGAAACGGCAGTCAATGCCCAGCTTAGAACCATTGAGCATACCACTTACTTTTTTTCCACCAACAGCCTTCTGAATCGTTTTTTTACACCAAACTACTATAGTGATATCCAGCTTGTGGAAAGCATAAATAATACCGTCATGCCCCTTATGTCCTGGATGGAAGCCAGTACCAGGGACATCGGCAGCTTTCGTTTTTTTACCCCCAATGATTCCATCCCGGAGAATGAATTCTTCATCCAACTGGAACCCTATAAAGATGAGCCCTGGATGAAGCAGGTACTGGAGAGGGCTGCCACCGAAGATTATGTTTATGAACCCATTCATGCTTCCAGGCATTTTTTATATTCCAATCCGTATCACGACAAGGTTTTCTCTGTCTATTATCCCCTTCTTGGAACCAACCTTACTTCTCCTACTTATCTTGAAGTGGATATTTTACCGCGGCAGCTGTTTTCCAATCTGAACACCACCCCAGTTGCAGAAGACGGTGTTATTATTTGTCTCTCAGACAGCGGAGAAGAGATTACAAACATGCTGTCCTCTGAGTCAGAACGGGAATTGCTTCAAAATGAAGAGTTGTTAGCTGTCATCACAGAACCCCATATGAGCGGACAGTTCAGCACTTCCACCACCAATTATTTTGTGAGTTCCAGACGAATCCCCAAGCTTGAGGCCACTCTTTTATCCATTGTTCCCATGAAAACCCTGAATGAACCTGTCATGGAGACAATCCGGCTATTTGTCTTTATTGTCATATCCCTGACCTTGCTTCTGCTGGGACTTTCCTATATCGTCTCTACTCTGCTGTTAAGAAGAGTACACAAGATGCAGAAGGCTGTTCACAAGATGCAGGAAGGAGATTTCGATGTCCATATCCCCGTCTCCGGCAACGATGAAATAGATGACCTGGCCCGGAGCATGAATACCATGTCAATTAAAATCAATGACTTGATTAATACGGTATACAAAGCAGAGGTGCGGCAAAAGGAAACCGAAATTATGGCTCTTCACGCCCAGATTAATCCTCATTTTCTTTTTAATACCTTGGAAACGTTTCGGATGATGGCAGAATTAGAAGATATGGATCAGCTTGCCGACAGCATTGCCATGCTGGGCAATCTGATGCGGTACAATATTGCCATTGACAAGCATTTGGTCACATTGCAGGACGAGCTGAATATCATTGAAGATTATGTGAATATCCAAAACCTGCTTCATAATAACCGCATTGCATTACATTGTTCCATCCCGCCCCAGTTCCTTACCATTTGTATGCCTAACCTAATTCTTCAGCCCTTGATTGAAAACAACATCCTCCATGGCCTGGATGACAGCCGATCGAAGATTGAGATCGAGGTATCCATTCAGGAATTGCCCTCCAGTTTCCTTGTTTCGGTATGTGATAATGGAATCGGTGCTACTCCGGAGGAATTGGAAATCATCCGCCAGAAGATGAATGGCTCTCAAAAAGAAGAAAAACGCCGCCGAAGCATTGGGCTGACCAATGTAAATCAGCGTTTAATCCTGTACTTTGGGCAGGAAAGTGCCTTGTTGATCGATTCGGTCAAAGAGGAAGGTTTCCAGATTCGCTTTCATATTCCAAAATAACCAAAAGACCCTTACTTATTCTTTTCAGGAAAGGAATCTCCTATGTACCAGCTACTCCTTGTTGAAGATGAAGATATTATCCGAAATGGATTACGCCATATAATTGAAAAACTGGACTTAGGCCCACTAAACATCCAGGAAGCCGGCAATGGCCTGGAAGCCATTGAGGCCGCCAGAAGTTCACCTCCCCATATTGTTATTACGGATATTCGGATGCCGCTTATGGATGGTCTGGAATTGATTGAAAATCTAAAGACCCTTCTTCCCAATGCTGAATTTGTCATTTTAAGCGGATATTCTGAATTTGAATATGCCAAAAAAGCAATCACACTGGGTGTCACGGAATATCTTTTAAAACCCATAAAAAAAGATCAATTAGCCGAAATCCTCCGGCAAATCATGGAGCGGATGAAAGAACAAGAATCAGAGCGGCAGAAATTAAATCAGACCCTGTCAAATTTTGCTACCGAAGTTTCCCATTTACAAAATTCCCTGCTTTGGAAAATATTAAACGGAAAACTCTCCCCCAAGCAAACCCTTTCTGAAATAGCGGATCTGGGCATTGAGTTTTACGGTAAGTATTTTCTTTTGCTTGGTTTTCGGGCAATTCGTTTGTCGGAACCGGATTCCTTTGAAGCGTCTCTTGTCCAAGTAGAAGAAAGGTTAAAGCAGACCTGCCCGCACTTATTCCGTTTTACCTCCGAATATGGATATGTCTTTTATTTACTAAACCTGCCTGCTTATCCTTATGAAGGCTTAGAAGAATTTTTAGCGGATTATCAAAATCAGGCGAGTTCTCTTCCTATGGGCATCAGTGCAGCAGTGGATTCTCCTGAACTCCTACCCTTGTTATTAAAGCAGTCAAGGAGTGCCTTGGATAATCGTTTATTCTATTTTGATACCAAGTGCTTCTTTTACCATGATTTCCAATATACCGGTTCAGGTACGGTTTTTTCTTCCCAAGTGGGGGAAAAAATACTTATGGCACTCAACAAAGGAAATGGGGAGGCTGCTCCTCTCATCAAAGAGTTTTTTCTTAAGCTCCTTGAAACCTCTGAGGTAACCGCCGAGTGGATTGGCTTAAATATCAAAGCACTTGTTTATTATCTTTTTTCCACCCGAATGATTGAAAAAGGAACCAGAAGAAGCCGCATGGAACTGGATGAGTCCATTGAATTCTTTTTAAGCGCTGCCGAGACCTTTGCCGATTTTTCCGATACGGTGGTGGAGCAGATGCTTGGTCTTGAGAAAAATAACTCCGGCCATGACTTAAAAAGCGCTGCCGTAACCCAGGCAATCAACTATGTTCAGAAATATTACGCAAAAGATATTACACTGGTATATATTTCTAATTTTGTTTCCATGAATGACAGCTATTTCAGCTCACTCTTTAAGAAAACAACTGGCATTGGATTTGTCAATTATCTTCAGGATGTGCGAATTCAAAACGCCAAACGATTTCTTAGAGATCCTGGCATTAAGATTTACGAAGTGGCTGAAATGGTAGGATTTCGGGATGAAAAATATTTTTATAAAATATTTAAAAAGGTCACTGGGATTACCCCCAGTGACTATAAGAATTCAGTAAATATGTAATAATATCGCTAAATATAAAGCCATAAATAAAAGCCATAGCTGACTGGGTGATATGATGATATGATATCCCTTAAGCAGCTATGGCTTTTTGTTATCCTGTAATGAGTTCGGTCAGGACTCCCAACAATTCATAATCCAATCCCAATGCAACCACATTCCCAAGAAGCACTGATTTGTCTTTTTTCCGGGTGACAAGCTGATAAATCTCATCTTTTAAATTATAATCAATTTCCGCATGATTTAGGAAATGATAGATATGTTGTTCCAAATCATTCTCCAGGTATAGTTTCGCTTCTGAGAATTGGATTTTCAGCTCGCTGGTAACCATTACATGATTCACACTTACCAAAATAGTCCTTTTGGCATCATCATAACTCCATGATACCTGTTCTGAAAGAAGCGTTCCGTCCACACTTATTTCAAGCTCAGCACCTTTTTGATACCCCACAAATTCTATGCAATAATCTCGTTTTTCTGGTATCAGCTGGATATTTCCAACAGCTGGCTGAATGATAAAGCTTTTCTGATCTTCATAGATCATTCCAGTCCTTACACAATTACCATCCTCGTAGCAGCAGGTTTCATTGTCATCTTCATAGAGCGTAAAGCTTCCATCTGCCCCTCCATACACATATAAATGAAGGGAATTGGGGTTCTTCGTGGCCTCTGCTCCAAAAATCTCATCGGTCATGGGCAATATGGAACCTGCCTTTGCTAATACTGGTATACTGTTCACATCCCGGTACAAGGAAAGCATCCGGTCTCCCTGATAGACAAAACCGGTAAAAATATCATACCAACGGCCTTCTGGAAGAAATCCTTTGACCTTTGCCACGTTTAATTTTGGAATTGCCTTGGATGTGATGGGCATTACCAACAAATCACTGCCAAAATAATATTGATTGGGAACCTCATAAGCCCGATTTTCTTCCGGATATTCATAATACATAGGAAGTACAATTGGCAAGTCCTCCGCATAGCAGCGATGGTTCATGGTATACAGATAAGGAATCATCCGATGACGCAGCCGCAGAGCTTCTCCCATAACGGCTTCGGTTTCTCTTCCAAAACGCCATGGTTCCTTTCCGCTGAAAATATTGTTGGAGCTGTGAAGGCGCATAATTGGTGAGAAAACACCAAGCCAGGTCCATCTGCCCACCATTTCATTGTCCTGATATCCATACATATGCCCGCCTATGTCATGACTCCACCAGCCATATCCGATATTGGCAGCATTCGCCGTAAAATAAGGCTGAAAATCAAGGGATTCCCAGGTTGTAATCGAATCTCCGGAAAAACCAACGGAATAACGGTGACTTCCAGGACCTGCATAACGGGAAAAGGTCAATGGCCGTTTTCCATCCTTTTTATTATCTAAGAAATGAAAATGATTGAGAATCCACAAGGGGTCTAATCCTTTCATTTTACTATTACTGCCCTGCTGCCAGTCAACCCACCAGAAATCTACCCCTTGCTCCTCCAGAGGATGGTGGATGCACCGGAAGTATTCCTCCATAAATTTTGGATTGGAGGCATCAAAAAGAACCGCTTCTCCTTCTTCATGATTGACTCCCATCGCTTCTGCCATCTTACGATAAGGCTTTTCAAATGCCCGGATGCCATCTGCCGGATGAACATTTAAAGTGGTGTGCATTCCCCGTTTTTTCAGGCCCTTCAAAAAGCGTTCCGGGTCTGGGAAAAATTCTTCATTCCAGGTATAGCCGCTCCAGCCGGTTCCGTATTTCGGATCAATGTCCACTAAGTGCCAGTCCATATCAATTACGGCAACGGTAAACGGCAGCTTGTGCTCCTCAAACTGGTCCATCAGTTTATTGTAGCTTTCTTCCGTGTATTTATAATAACGGCTCCACCAGTTTCCCATGGCAAATCTGGGCAGCATGGGGATTTTCCCACAGAGCTTGTAAAAGTCCTTTAAGCAAGCTTTGTAATCATGCCCATAACCCCAAAAATAAAGATCCTTAATCCCCTCTTTCCTAGGTTCGACCCACCCATCTTCTGACAGAACGATGGAACCGCTGTCATCTAAAAGAGAATATCCATATCTTGAAACAAGACCATTTTCCAACGGAATCTGCCCATCCGCCTCATCCAGTGTTCTGGCGGTTCCTTTCAAATCACGGATCGGTTCGGAATAGCACCAAATCTGTTTCGACAGTAGACTGCCAAAGACATGGATACTTAAGCCGTCTCGGGAAAACTCCTTTTCATTGTAATATAAATGAATTTTTGAAGTAATAATTTCAATTCCTTCTTCTTTTCGTATTATTTTATAGTTTACAGGCTCAAAGTCCCGTTCAAACACGATTTGGGTCTTCCGATCTTCAAAAGCATTGTCTTCACTATACTCAAGCCGGATTAAGCCTTCTGTTAGTACGGTAATCCGGTATTTGTCACCCAATACGATGTTTTCCTCTGCTGCCACTGAGTTTGCCTTAATCTGATAGATTTCTTTCATTCCCAATTCCTCTTTTCCTTGTAATATAGATGTTCCTATCTTTTATTTTACATGGAAACGGCAGGTTTTAAATGGAATTTTTTTAGAAATAGAGTAATATTTTTATTTGTTTATGCCATCCCAGATCTGAGTACTCATGGGAAAGCCATCCTGGTCATCCCCGGTCATCTCCCAGACATAAATGCCACCAAGCTTATTATCCTGAACAAAGTCTATTTTATCCTGCAAGGATCGACTGCTTTCGTAGGTATACATTTTCTTTTCTTCCGGATGATACAACCATGCTGAGCCGCTTTCCTCATCATACCCCGAAATCCATCCTGGCGTATTCTCCAATTGCTTCATATAGGACCATGGCTCCTGTCCGGTCCCCTTTGTTCCATATTGTTTTCCTTCCAGTTCCGGCCATTTTTCCAGCTTCCATTTACCCGTTGCATCCCCTTCCCAGGCATATACCCCATAGGTACCGGGGGTGGCATCCAAGGAACCAAAAAACGTAGTCGGATACGGATCTTCCTGTGGCCCGGATAATTGATATAACGGACTTTGTTTTTCTTCATCCCAGGTAACCTCACCCCAGCCCCTGGAATAAAATGGAACCCCAATATTTAGCTGTTCCGGTTTAAAAAACTTTAAAAAGGATTCTACCGCAGTTTCTACGGAAGGATACGTTTTTCCTTCCGGGGTTCTGGCTGGGGACAAGGGACCCGTATCTTTTCGCCATGTGCCAAAGACATCATAGGTCATAATATTGATATAATCAACATATTTTGGTACTTCCTCCAGCTCCTGCTGTTCCACTAATTTGTTTGCATTCATATATTCACAGATACTTAAAACTTTATTTTCCATCTGGTTATTATCCATGGCTTCCCGTAATTCCTTCAGTAATGCCGTAAAGTTCTTCCCATCTTTCAGCGGATCACCAGGACACCCACGGTCAAGAGGATCCATTGGGTCTGCCATACGGTCTACACTTGGATATTCCCAATCCAGATCAATCCCCCCCAGCCACTCATAAGTCTGAAGGGTTTTGATTACACTGTCAATAAATACTTTTCGGTTTGCTGGTGAACTTGCCATTTCACTAAAATTTTCTCCACGAGTCCAGCCTCCCACCGATATAAGAATACAGGCCTCATGCTCCTGAAGCATCGCCTTGTACATAGCAAACTGCCCACTATATGCAATATGTTCTACCGCCGGCGGTTCCTTTCCTTCTTCGGTCTTCACCACACTGCCATCCTTAAGAACTACATAGCCCTGATTCCATTCCATATCCATCCAGCTGTCTGTTGGCTCCAGCAAAAAATCCTCACTGACCGTCCAGAAAGCATGATTAATATGGGTAAACTTTCCCCATGGCAGTTGGTCCACATTCCATTGGGGAGAACGGTATGCAATCCAGTTTGGATAATACATAATAACCCGTTTTGAAACTGTATTCTCTTCTTCCGGCTGATTTCCTCTTGTCTGACAAGCTGTGACCGCCGCCGCAAATATCACGCATCCCAATAAAACAAGCCATTTTTTCATCTTTACCATTACCATCTGTACCTCATTTCAGAAATGTATGTCATTGCACCAGCCTGGTCTTCAGCTGATTTAGCAGCTCTTGTGCGGCATCAAAATCAAATCCCTCCACGGCTGCTTTTATTTTTGCTAAAAACTCATCCCATTCTCCAAAGGAATATCCTGTTAAGGCCTCAAACTGTTCCAAGGCAGTATCTCCATCATAGTCACAAACGGCTTTTTTTGTTTTCTTTACAAAAGCCATCAGCATCTTAGCTGTGCCCTTTTCCTTTTCCACGATGTCTATTCCTGATGAGAATATCTCCCTGAGCTGGCTGCCAAGTTCTTCTATTCCTTGAAGAAATTCCTCCAGATTGTCCCTGCAAAAATTCATATCACCTTCTTCTGCTGCCATTTCCAGACTTTTAGCCTGATCGGAAAGTCCCAAGTGCCCAATATTGGCAAGTGAGCTCTTTGCACCATGTACCGCAATTCGAAACGACTTCAGCTCACCCTTTTGAAGGTAGTCCTTTAAATCAGAAGAAAGCGTTTCGACTCCCTGACCAAAAATGGAAAGTGATTTTTCATAAACCTCCTGCAAGCCTCCTGCATAAACAAGAGCATCTGAAATATTAATTCCTTCGATTTCTTCAGCCTGACAAAGCCGCTTACTTAAAACAACTTCTGAAAGGGGAAGGAAGTCTTCTTCCTCATATTCCAGCTTATCCTCCGGCATCCATTTTTCCAGTATGGCCCCCAGAACAGCACGTTCTATCGGCTTTGACAAAAAGTCATTCATTCCAGCCTCTAAAAACAGTTCTCTGGTACCTGCAATGGCATTGGCAGACAGGGCAATGATAATCAAGTCTTCATATTTTCCACCCATACTGCGGATTCTTTTCGTTGCTTCAACACCATCCATCTCGGGCATCATATGGTCCATAAATACCAGATCATAATCATGCTGTTTAATCTTTTCTATGGCTTCCAAGCCATTTATAGCAACTTCACATTTTTCAATTCCAAAAACGCCCAAAAATGCTCTTCCCACATTCAGATTTACTTCATTGTCATCTACCAGCAAAATATTGCCATTCTTTACCCTTACCGCACTGCCAGCCTTTTTAGCATCTTCTGCCTGATCCTTCTCTCCCTCCACCAAAGGCAGCATCAGATGAAAGGTACTGCCTTTTCCATATTCACTTTCTACAACTATGGTTCCCCCCATCATCTCCGTCAGATTTTTGGTAATGGAGAGTCCCAGCCCAGATCCTCTGATACGGCGATTTTTTACAACATCTGCCTGTTCAAAGAATTGAAATAACCGTTCCAAATCCTCTTTCTGAATACCAATTCCTGTATCAGAAATCTTCAGACTCAAGCTTTCTCCTTCGCGAAAAGCACAAAGCTTCACATATCCTGCTTCCGTGAACTTCACTGCATTTCCCAAAACATTTAAAAGCATCTGTCCTAACCGCAGGTCATCACCATAAAGATATTCCGGGATTGCAGGGTCAATTTCGCAAATGAAATGAATGCCCTTTTTATTGGCTGCCATTTTAATAACCGGCTTGATATTATTTTCAAGCAAGGTAGGAAAATGATAATGCACCGGCACCAGGGACAGCTTTCCTTCCTCAATTTTAGACAGATCTAAAATGTCATTGATAATTCCCAATAGCGCCGTAGAGGATATTTTTATGTCATTAACATAGGATGCCTGTACTTGGGTCAGACACTCTTCCGAAAGAACCTCTGACATTCCAATAATTGCATTCATTGGCGTGCGAATTTCATGAGACATATTTGCCAGAAACTGGGATTTAATTTTGGCAGCATTTTCTGCCTTTTGAGTCATTTCTTTTAACTCACTGGTTCTTTTCTCGACCGTCTCTTCCAACTCAGCACTAAACCGATTCTGCATATCAAAATGTTCCTGCAGCTTTCCTATCATAACATTATATCCCTTGGAAAGCTCCACAAACTCACTGTCTCCCTCAATATCACACTGTAAATACTCTTCCTTTTCTGCCGCACTGGAAAAAGCGTCTTTTAGTTTGTTAATCGGCTTAATAAAATTATTGGTCAACATCCCCGCTGAAAAGGTGGAGATTAGCACAAACATGACCAGTAAGCCAAGTGATATGAATACCAGCCGATACACATGTGACATAAATTCACTTTCGTATTGCCCTACCACTAAAAGCCATTGCGCTTCTTCCAAATAGCAATATCCCATGATACGCCCTTTTTCCTGGTAGGTATACTTCCCAACTCCCTGTGTCCTTCCACCAGTCCGGGCCTCCTCTATGATAGATATAAATACTGTCCCCTTGGTATCAATATTCACGTAAGCTTCCTTGGAATGAAAAATCACTTCTCCCTGGCTGTCCAAAATAAACGCCATGGAACTATCATCCGTGATGATACTTTTCAGCAGCCGGTTAAAATAATTCGTATCAATAAACAGTACGGCCACGCCAATAATCTCACCATTATCTTTGATGGAATGGCTCATTTCAATGACTTCCGTTTCACTGATACCATATTTCTTTTCATTGCTGATATAGGTTTTGTCAGGATGATTTACAGCCTCCGTAAAAAAATTCATCTTTTTAACATTTACTAATTTATCCTGTCCGGTCGTCCTGTTAACACGTGCTATGACCTTTCCATCTATATCGACAATCAGTGCATCCTGATAAAAGCTGGTACTTTGAGTCAGCTTTCTTAAGGATTCCTCCAGCAATAAAATATCTGCACCTTCCTGGAGAAAATGACTTTCCCGGTTATTTAAAATTACATTTTTAAAATCACTGGATTCAGCCAGCATTCGAAGATAGACCTTTTGAATTTCCAAAAGGTCATTTAAGGCATTACTATTGGATACTGCCAGCTTTTCAAGATTTTCTTCCTTGATGTTCTTTACATTCATAGAAGAAGAAAAGGTTGTAATCAAAGAATTTAATAAAAGAGGTATCGTGGCAAATATGAATATGGTAATAAACAGTCTTCCTTTAAAGCTTTTTCTCATTTGTCTGTCCCTGCTTGTTTAGCCCTTTTTGTCTAATACTGCACTAATCTTTTTCAGCATAATTTTTGGTACAATTGGTTTGACAATATAGTCACTGACCCTGAGGGAAATGGCTGTCTGCACATATTCCCGACTTGCGTGACTGGTAAAAAACATAATCGGAGTTTCCCGGTACAGAGGCATCTGACGAATCATGGAAAATAATGTATATCCATCCATATCCGGCATTTCAATGTCTAAAATAAATAAATCTATTTTTTGAGCTCTTAAAAAGTCTTCCACCATTTCACCCTTTGTTAGTGCATATACAGAATATTTATCCTTTAAAATAGCTTTTACCGTATTCAGAATAATCATGGCATCGTCCACCAGAAGAATCTTCGGAACAGGATTATTCATAACCCGCTCTACGGCAGTACTCAATCTCATTTCGGAAGGACTGCTTTGCATTTCCTCCTCATCATCGTCTGCTTCTATCAAACAATCCTGAAAACTCTTTGTCAATCGGGCACATTTGCCAATCAACTGCTCAATATGTACTTCGCACTCTGCTGACCTTCGACCTGCAACGGCATGTTCAATTTGGGCAATTTCATACCCCAAATCGACCGCGCCTACATTGGATGCCATTCTCTTTAAATCATCCAAACGTCCCTGATAAATGGTTCTCAGCAGCTTTATATCTTTATCCCGCAAAGCTTTTGCTTTTAGCAAAGCTTCCTCCAAAAAGACATCTATACTGGAAAACAGAAATGACACACTGTCATTCAATTCCATGACCGACCAGAGGTTAATATCTGGCGTATTTAAAATGCCGCATAGCTGATAATTATTGTACTTTTCATTCATATGGTTCACCTTGGATGCATATTTATGCCAAAACCGCTGCCACTTTTTCCAAAAGAGACCTTGATTCCACCGGTTTCTCAATACATCCTGCTGCCGCCAGCCCCTTTTCTTTAATATTTTCTGCCATATTTTCATGACTAGTAAAAAACATAATTGGCGTTTCTTTATGTTCCGGTATCTCCCGGATAAGATGAAATAAGGCATATCCATCCATACCTGGCATTTCAATATCTAAAATAAATAAATCAATCTTTTTTGTTTTTAAAAGCTTTGGTACCATTTCCCCCCTTGGCAAGCCATATACGTTATACTTTTCTTTCAATATGGACGTTACCGTATTTAGAACAACCGCTACATCGTCCACAACAAGGATACCCTGCTTTTCGTTTGCTGTTTGATCTGACATCTATTTGTCCTCCCATGATTCACTAATTTGTTCCAAATATTCGAAAGCCAGATCAAAATCAAAGGCTGCCAATGCCTCGTCCATTTTTTCTATGGCTTGATCAAGCTTGTCCCCAAACGTGTAAGTTCTCAGGTCTGCAATGACAGAAGATGCATAATCTTTATCAAAATCATCAATGGCTGCTTTTAGTTTATTGATATCCGCTTTCAAGACATCCAAATCTCCCTCCAGAGATTCACTGGTGTCCTTAAATTCAACCAAAACATTAGAAATTGCTTCCTCCAGAACCGCTATTTCTTCTAAAAACTTTGGCAAATGCCTGATACAATAATCCTTATTTTCTTCTCTGGCGGAGCGCTCAAGCTCTCCTGCCACATTGGCTAAATTTTTGTGACCGATATTGGCCAATGCTGCTTTTAAGCCATGTACCTCAATTGTAAAATCCGGCAGCATGGATTCGTTTAAATAATCACTCAGCTTTTCACAGGTTCTATCCACACTGTTTACAAATAAATGGAGCGATTTTATATAGATATCCTCTAACCCTCCGGCATAGCCCAGACCCAGCTCCAGATCCAAACCATTTACTTCGCTTACCCCCATTAAAATTTGAGAATGAGCATTGTCCACTTTGTTTGATTCTTTACCATCTAAATGTTTTACTTTATCGTTTGGCAGCCATTTGGCCAAAATCTGGTTTAAGTAAACTTTTTCAATTGGCTTCGGTAAGAAATCATTCATACCGGCTTCTAAAAACATCTCTTTGGCATTTCCCATGGCATTGGCAGTCAGGGCAATAATTGGAAGGGTCTCATATTTTCCACCTAACTTCCGAATCTCACTGGTTGCCTCTACTCCATTCATTACTGGCATCATATGATCCATTAAGATGAGATCATAATCTTTTGCTTTCATTTTTTCAACGGCTTCTTTCCCATCCCTGGCGATTTCACATGTAATGTCACACAATTCCAAAAGTCCACGGCCCACATTCAGGTTAATTTCATTATCATCTACAAGCAATATTTTTGCCTCCGGCGCACTTATGAAACGGAATTGTGCTTCTTCTACCTCTACCAAAGAAGCATCTCCCAGCACCAATGGTACTGTAATATGGAAGGTACTTCCCTGACCATAAACACTATCTACGGTCAATGCGCCTCCCATCATTTCAATGATTCCTACTGTGATGGATAGTCCCAGACCCGTTCCTTGCGTCGTTCTGTTTTTGTATTTATCAAATTGCTCAAAGGCACTAAATAAACGCTCTACATCACTTTCCTTTAAACCAATCCCGGAATCCTGAACATCAAACTGTATCTTCCCCTCTGCCACGCTTACGCCCAAACGAATAAATCCTTCTTTTGTAAATTTGACCGAGTTTCCCAAAAGGTTTAACAGTATCTGCCGCAATCTCACATCATCTGCATAGATATAATCGGGCAAATCCTCCTGCATATCCAAAATAAAGGTAAGTCCCTTGTCCTTGCTAATATACTCAATCATCGATGAAATATTTTCAACCATCATGGGCAGCCTGAAGTGAACTGGTATCAGCTCCAGCTTTCCTGCCTCAATTTTGGAAAAGTCCAGGATATCATTAATAATCCCCAGTAACGCACCTGCGGAAGTTTTAATGTCATTTACATAGCGAAATTGTTTCTGATTCAGATTGGCAGCTAATAACAGTTCCGACATCCCTATAATGGCATTCATTGGCGTTCGTATTTCATGTGACATATTGGCTAAGAAAGTTGACTTTGCTTGTGCCGCATTTTCTGCTTTGATTGTCATTTCTTTTAATTCCCTGGTTCTTTCCTCCACGGTTTGCTCCAGGCTTGCCGTAAAGTTCTTGATTTCCTTTTCCAGATACATCTTCTTCAAGACATTGGTAATCGTTTTGGCAATATCACGGAATAATTCTTTGTTCTGGTCAACAAAGGTTTCTCTTTCCTTCAAATCCTCCAGGCTAAGAAAAACACACTTTTTGCCGATTTTCAAAACAGGAACGATCCACACCATTTTAAGATCCTGTGCTATTTCATGTTCTTTCCGCAGCTCATTGAGTTCCTTGGGACCAAGCTGAAGCATTCCATGTGCGGGTATTCTCTCCAATATTTCATATAAAACATCATAGTCAACGTAATAAGAGGAATCCGGCTGTTCCCAGGAAGAAAGAACTTCATATTCTAAACTCAGTAAAGAAAAGATAATTACTTTTTCAAAGTCAAAAATCCTGCCGATTTCCCTGGTTATATTTTCCAATGCTTCCTTACTGTCACTGGCATTGTCAATAATACTAAGCATATTATTATAGGTGGACAATTGCTCACCGATTCTTTTTTCATTTAAAATATTATCATTTAACTGGTCCACCATTTTTTGAATGGCTTCGCCAAGGAGGGATATTTCATCTCGTGAACGTGAATGTTTGCTTTCGTAGGTGAAACTCCGATCACCATCTGCTACCCTCAGAGAAGCATTTACCAGTGATTTAATTGGCTTGCCCAAAGCCCAATTGGTATATATTCTTGTAATCAAAATAAAAAACAGAATAAAAATAAGAACAGCCAGAATAATGCGGTTTCGGAATAACGCAACTTCCTTCATTACATCCTCTGCTGAAATGTCTGCACAGACAAGTCCGATCACTTCTCCGCTGTCGTTCTTTATTGCTGAAAAAGCAGAGATCAAATAGCCAAATCCAGGCCCGCCATCATAAATACCGGTTGTAGTTGTTTTTCCTGTTTCATAAGTCTCTGGTGCTAATGCATATTCCTCATAGGGTGCCAGAACGCCAAAATCATCACGCCCATCCAGTCCATTGGCTGACCCGGCAAAAATGTACTTAAAGTGATCTCCATCCGGGGTTCTGGTCATACTATACAAATACGCCATGCCGGTACGAACTCTGGCAACATCCGACATATCCTGCAGCTGGTTGTAGTAATCCGTCCTCTCATTGCTTAAATCAATCTCTCTAAATTTTTCTGCATCAATATTGCAGGCAACGGCTTCGGTTACTGCCATGGCGCACTCTGCTTTGTATTGTATACATTCCGCTTCATAAACTCTGCAGCTAAAATAGCCTACCGCAATCGCCAGGCAAATCGTCATTAAGATAATCATCACTGTAATCTTTGTATTTAAGGACCGAAATCTTAGTTTTTTATCCACAATTGTTCTCCTTAATTGAGTATGCTAAGTAATTCACTTGTTTGTAGAATCAAAAATCACGAACAATGAAGTAGTGTTGTGATTTTTTCCCTTACTCTGTGCTTCATTAATTAATTTAAGATTAAAAAACAGTTTATCACATATTCCTTAGTTGGTAAAGTGTTACAATTGACAAATTGTACCTCTGAAAGCTGTGTAAAATGATTACAGCAAATTATTCTTAAATTTTTTTATCATAATTGCCATTACCCAACCTATTGACTTCTTATACTTGCTGGCATACACTACTTCCAAAGACACCTAGTGTAGCAAACCTTGGAGGCAGGCATTTATGGAAGAAAAACCACGGCAATATTACCAAAGCTTATATTACGACCGAAACGCCATGTTTCACCACGCTCCCTATAGTTTAGAGGAGCGACTTGTGGATGCTGTCGTTCAGGGAAACAAATCACGGGCTATTGAGATGCTGGATGAAATCAGTCGCCATGGTTCAAAAGCTGTGCTGGCAAATGATCCTCTGCGCTCAGCTAAGAACTCTGTCATCTGCTCCTGTGCTTTTCTGGCCCGAGCCGCCATTCGGGCAGGAGTGGAAGCGGATGAGGCCTTTGCTTTAAGCGATGCCGCAATCCGTCATTTGGAGGGACTGGGCAGCACTGCTGCCGTACTTTCCTATGAGCAGGAAGCACTGCTGCAATTCATTGCCCTTGTGGATAAAAAACTTAGTCACGCGTACTCCCCTCACATTATTGATGCCATCGGCTATATCCATGTGCGGCTTGCGGACAAGATTACCCTGCGGGACGTGGCCCTCCATGTTGGAGTACATCCCGCTTACCTCAGTAAAAAGTTTCGCCAGGAAACCGGTCAAACCCTCACGGATTACATCAATCTCCGCAAGGTGGAGGAATCCATCTGGTTTGTGCGCAACACCAGCCACTCCATTGCCGAAATCGCTGCCATGTATGGTTTTTCAAGCCAGGGCTACTATATCACCATTTTTCGAAAGCGTCTTGGTCTTACTCCCGGTGAAATGCGTTCTGGCCATTCGAAATTTGGCTAAAATGCACAAAAAAAATACATTCCCTTTGTAGGCTGCGCTGAAAATCAGTGCAGCTTAAAATTTTATTATTAAAGTTAAAATTTTAGAATACATTGCCCTCTCATTTAAGTATACTGGCATCATACTAACAATATATGAAGTATGACCATACTTCAGCAAGGAGGACACAATATGGCACCACCAATTCGTAAAACCAAATTTGTTCCTGAATGGATCGATATGGGTCCCAAGATTCCTGTACCCAAAATTAATTGGATTCAAAAAAAGCAGCTTGACATTGCCTATGGCGCTGACCCACTACAGTGCTATGACCTGTATTACCCGGAAATAGCGTCCAATGATCCCCTCCCCGTTGTGATAATCGTCCATGGCGGCGGCTTTAGCCATATGGATAAGCGTGACTGGCACATGTACCCCGGCTTCTTTGCCTTACAGGAGGGTTTTGCCATGATTTCCATTAACTATCGTCTTGCTCCCAAAGTCAAACATCCTGACGAATTAAATGACCTGATTTCCGCCATCCTTCATATTAAGAAACATGCTGCCGAGTGGAACCTGGATGCCAACCGATTGTATCTTTATGGCACCTCGGCAGGCGGCAACCTGGTGACAATTGCCGGACTGAGGGGGCACAACGAAACGGCACCCTACGCTGTGCGTGCCGTTGCCGCACTGTGCCCCCTGATAAGCTTTTCATGGATGTGGGAGGACCGCCGTCAATTAAATATCCCATTTTACATGCGCATGATGGTACTGTACATGTACCATGCTGTCCTTGGCGGCAGTCCATCAAAGACTTCCCAGGAAATGAAGCTGGCCAGCGCAGAGAATTACATTGGAAAGACCATCCCGGCTTTCTACCTGCAAACCGGAACCCAGGATCCGGCAATCGACTACCGCCATGTCAGCCGGTTTTATGATTTGCTTTCCAAATCCGAAAACGCAACCCCCGACAACCTTGTGCTTGAACTATTAGAAGGAGCTCCTCATGCAGGAGCCGGACCGGATTATCTGGAACCTCAAAGCATTCTGCCCATCCTTGAATTTTTCAAGCGACACTCATAATTGGAGGTACATATGGAAAATCAAACATTTCGTACAAGTGGTATAGAACGATGGGGCTTTGCTCTGTTCATGGCTGGTCAGGCCATTATTAATACCTTTATGGGCTCGTTCTTTCAGGTCTTTTTGACCGACATCGGCATCACCGCAGCGCTTGTGGGTGTCCTATTTTTAGTCGCTCGTATTTGGGATGCAATTAACGATCCTATTTTTGGTGCAATCGTGGATAAATCTTCCCTTGGCAGCGGGAAATTTTTGCCGTGGCTGCGTGCTGCTAATGTTATGCTGCCGTTAGTTGTCCTGCTGCTCTTTGCTATTCCAAACAACCTGTCACTGGGAATGAAATTCCTTTGGGCTTTTGTGGCCTATCTGCTTTATGATGTGGCCTATACCATGTGTGATGTGCCAATCTATGCCATGACCTCAGCCGTGACCGACCAGGTGCATGAGCGCATTAACATTATGTCCCGCAATACCGTCCTCTCCACACTGACAATCATTCTTATCTCTGTTGTGGTGCCACAAGTCTATCCCATTATTGGAGCCTTTTATACCGCTGTGGGGGTTGCTGCCCTTTCGGCCATTCTTATGTTTTTTATGAGCCGATTTGCAAAGGAACGCTATATTAACAAGGATACCGAGGAGGTTACCCTCCGCGCCATGCTGCAATATGTCAAGGAGAACAAATATCTGGGAATTGGCTTTGCCGGAATTATGCTCCTTAGTGTTACCAGCATGACCAACACGGTGATTGCCTACTTTGCCATCCATTGCCTGGGTGATATGGGAATGGTCACTGGCCTTACTCTTTTTATGGTATTGCCTGCCCTTGTTTTAGGTGCTCTAATGCCACAGCTTACCAAACGCTTTGACAAATTTCACCTGCTGATATTTGGTATCATCGGGCACAATGTGATGAATGTTATTATCTATTTTGCAGGTTATCAGAACCAGACACTGTTTAATATACTAATGCTGATCCGAGGCTTTTTCTTCGGCTTCCAACTAATTTTACAGCTCCAATTCACCGGCGATTTTGTAGAGTATGGCGAATTTAAGACCGGCAAGCGTCTCCAAGGTACCGCCTATTCCATCCAGACCTTTGTATTTAAGTTTATGAATGCTCTGCCTGCTGCCATAGCTATGTTTGTCCTTGCAGGTTTTGGCTTTATCGAAGGTGACGGCGTTATCCAGCCCCAGTCTGCACTGAATGCCATCTGGGTGTTGTTCATCCTATCCCCGGTTGTAGGGGGACTGCTTTCCCTGCCAATCTTTGCAAAATATAAATTGCGGGATAAGAGCGTACAAATCATGGCAGCGGCTAATTCGGGTGAAATCACAAGAGCAGAGGCAGAAAAACTTCTGGGTGACTCTTTTGAGGACAAGAGGAGGAAATCATGAAAAAAGTAAAGCACATAACAAAACCAATCGGTGCTGACACCTGGCTTATCGAACAGCATTTGCTTACCAGCGAGGCCAGTGCTTATCTGATTGTTGGGCAAAACAAGGCTCTGCTAATTGATACTTGTCTGGCATTGCCAGGTTTTTTCGAAGCAGTACGCAGTCTCACTGACAAGCCGGTGGAGGTATTATGTACCCATGCCCACCTTGATCACATCGGCTGCAACCGTTTTTTTGAGAAAATATACATGGCAGAGGAGGACCGAGAGCTTCTCTCTCTGCAAACAACGCCTTCTTATCTTAAGGGAATGCTGAATGAAGCCATACCTGGAGCGGCACGATTTTTGCTAAAGCGGGAGACGGAAACCATTCTCCGTAATACAACAGCAGAAGGGGATTATGAGTTTATCCGTGACGGACATACTTTTGACCTTGGCGGGAGAATGCTGGAGGTAATTAGTACACCCGGCCATACCCAAGGTTCATTATGCGTCCTGGATCGTCAGAACCGCCGCCTATACAGCGGTGACACCGTATGCGACTGGGGAATTTTACTGCATCTGGACCTAGCCGCCCCACCCGCTGTCTACCTGGCATCCGTGGAACGGCTCAAGAATCAGTCCAACCATTTTGATGAAATATGGCCTGGACATCATAAAAAACCTATCGATAAAAGCTACCTTGATGAGTATATTACTTGTGCCCGTTCCATTGTAGACAGTACCGCAACCTATGGGCGCCGCCAAAGTACACGCTATGCCAAATATGGTCGTGTGATGATTACGGTGCCCGCCACAGACAGGAGGAACACACCTTGAGCCACATTCAATCACCCATACCTTTAGAACCTCAGGCACTTCTTTGCGCTGAATCTCTTTTCTGCGTGGCAAATGGCTATGTCGGACTGCGCGCTGCCTTTGAAGAAGGCTACCCGGCGGATGTACCTTCCGTACGGGGATTATATGCCAACGGCTTTTATGACATTGTGGATATGAAACAGGCCGAGCCGTTACATGGACTGGTGAATGAAAAACAGACGATCGTCAACTTAGCTGATGTACAAGGCATAGAGCTGTTTGCAGACGGTCAGTGCTTTTCCATGTTTACCGGCGACATTGCCAGCAGTAAGCGAGAATTGGATTTTAATACGGGTACCTGTCATCGCCAGGTAATTTGGCGTACGCAAAACGGGTGTGTGCTTGACATTACAATCAAGCGAATGGCTTGCTTTTCACGTCCGTCCATTCTTATGATAGACTATCAAGTTACACTCCTAAATCAAGGTGCCAGTCTCAGACTTGTCTCCCGACACGAAGGAGATGTGCGCAACTACAGCGACCCCAAGGACCCACGCCTTGCCTCACACAGCGTGCAAAACCTGTTAGTAGAGGACGTCCGGCTTGATTGCTCCGATGCTGCTATTTCCCGCATTACCTCCCGCACCTCCCGTTCGGAGCTTGAGGTATGTACAGCTGTCGGTCACAGTATCTTTCCCGCAAGTAAAAGCAGCTGTGAAACCACCGCCACCGGTGCGATACAGACATTTGAACTTGAAGCCGCACAGGGGCAGACCTTGCGCATGGTCAAATTTATTGCCGTATGTGACAGTCTGCGCCACGGTCCAGGCTTTGCTGATTGTTCTACCACAGAGCTTAATCGCGCCATAGCAGACGGTACTGACCTGCTGTATCACGAACAAACTGCTTATTTGAATCAGTTTTGGCGTCATGCTGCCGTGACGGTGAATGGGGATGACCGTATGAACCAAGCTATGCGTTATAACCAATTTGCCTTACTCCAAAGTGCCGGAAGAGATATCTACGCAAATGTGGCGGCAAAGGGGCTGTCGGGTGAAGGCTATGAGGGACACTATTTCTGGGATACGGAAATGTACCTCCAACCAGTTTTCCTGCTTTCCATGCCGGAATTATGCAAAAATCTCATTGGTTTCCGTTACCGCACCCTTGACAAAGCCCGGGAAAATGCTCGTGCTCTGGGCCATCAACAAGGTGCCCTTTATCCATGGCGCACCATCAACGGTGAAGAATGCAGCGGTTATTTTGTGTCCGGCACAGCAGCCTACCATATCAATGGCGCTGTATCCAACGCAGTAGAGCAGTATTGGCTTGCGACTGGGGATGATTGTTTTCTATCTGAGATGGGCGCTGAAATAGCACTGGAAATAGCACGACTGTGGCTGGATGCAGGTCACTTTTCCAATGGAGAATTTAGAATACACAGCGTTACTGGACCGGATGAATATACCTGCATGGTGGACAACAATTACTATACGAATGCTCTGGCAAAGAAGAACCTCCAATTTGCTGTTCGTGCGGCAGGTATTATTGGTCAGGAGCATATGCAGCGTCTGGGTACAAATCCCCATGAGCTTGAGCAATTTGCCAAGGCTGCTGCCGCCATGCGCCTGCCCTATAACGAAGAGCTGGGAATTCACGCCCAGGACGATAGTTTTTTAACAAAGCCCCGTTGGAATTTTGACACTACACCAGCGGAAAACCATCCGTTACTGTTGCATTACCACCCACTCACACTCTATCGGCATCAGGTATGTAAGCAGGCAGATACGGTGATGGCTTACTTCGTCTGTAATATGGCTCCCGATGATATTATGATGCGCTCCTATGCTTATTATGAGGGCATCACCACCCACGATTCTTCCCTATCACGCTGCATGTTCAGTATTGTGGCAGCGATGCTGGGTGATGCTGAAAAAGCCCGCTCCTACCTGACCGATACCGTTGGCCTGGATTTGGATGACAGTCATGGCAATACCAAGGACGGCATTCACACAGCCAATATGGGAGGCAGCTACATGGCTCTCGTATATGGCTTGGCTGGGTTGCGCTTCAAAGAGGATGGGCTCCACTTGCGTCCGTTGCTCCCTCAAGCCTGGCGAGGATATTCTTTCCGACTGGTGTACCAGGGAGCACTTGTGGAAGTGTTGGTGGATAAGGCAGGTTGCCATTACCGCATTCTTGAGGGTAGTGCAAATATTGTTATAGATACTGATTAATTTCACGTGCGGCATTTTAGGCGATTGCCTTACTTGGCTAAAATAAGAAACAAAGCTGATAGTATAAAATTTGCTACTATCAGCTTTATTTTTTACTCATACCTATATATAAATCTTCTCAAATACCCCAAAAATATCCAGTTCCCCATACCCCCACTCCCGATTAGGGTACACCATATTTCTTCTCCTCGCCCCACGAATCAAATAGTTGGTTGCGCCAATCGTCTGCATATAAGGAGAGTTGCCTTTTACCACTCCCCACTCCAGTAAAAGAGCCGCACAGCCCGCTGCATGAGCCGCTGCAACAGATGATCCGGTCGTTCTTCCATACCGTCCCCGGGGTAGTGGCCCATAGACATTTACCCCTGGTGCTGCCATTTCTGGTTTCTTTTGTAAGGAGAGGGTATAACCTCTACTGGCATGAAGAAACAGACTATTATCATAATGGTTAAAGGCAGTTACCACCAATACATCCTTAGAATTAGCCGGCTCACATAGGGTTATATCTGGATCTGGCTTTAAGAACCGGGTCTCTTCTTTTATCATTTGTGCCATCGGGAGCCACATATTGTAGCTTACTGTTTTCATACTTTCATTATAGACACGGATTTTCCAGATTCCCGGAGTTGGCTTTAGGAGTCGGATAAGGATAAGTAAATCCCCGGTAAGTTCTTCTACCAGTACGTACTCACTCATAATCCTGGTATCCTCAAATGGAAATCGAAATCTTTGCTGCGCCTTATCCTGAATGGGAACCTTGGAAATCTCCTCTCCTAAAGGTGAAATAATTCCTATGGAAAGGAGATTGGGTGCTTCACTCCATAGCTCAATTGCCATCCCGTACTCCCCTTCTGCCACTCGAATTTCTACCTGCTCATTTTCTCCCCTTTTCAAATGAGTATTTTGATAATGTGAACCACGATTCCCTTCGTTCCCTGCGGCCGCAATAATAACCATTCCCTCATTGGAACAATATTGACTCAGTAATTTGCATAAAGGAAGCTGACCATCATGGTTTCCTTTGTTGCTTCCCACTCCAAAAAGAATTACCAAAGGACGTTTTTTTCGTTGCGCCTCCTCTTTTAAGAAACGAACGGCCAGCATAATATCTGTTTCACTATAAGCCAGGGTAGTTTTTTCAATAGCAAAATACTCCTTTAAATTATTTTTTGCTTCCTTCAGCTTAACCATAATAATCCCGGCTTTTGGTGCCACTCCGGTAAATTTTTGGTCCTTCATCTCATTCCCGGCTGCAATTCCGGCAAGAAAGGTACCATGCCCTACATCGTCCACCGTTGGAACCATTTCCAGGGGATTTTCCGAAACCAGTGCAGCATTAATGTCCTTTTGATTAAAATATCCACCATGAAAGAATCCAAAGGGAGGTGTTCCATCTCTTAATGTCTGGTCCCAAATACTTACAATTCTGGTTGTTCCATCATCATTTCGAAATACTGGATGTAAATAGTCAATTCCTGTGTCAATCATTCCAATCAACACATTGGCTCCATGCAAATCTACGAAAGGCTGCCTCCGTAGTCGCAGCTCACCTATGTCCTCCACGCTGGAAGTATCCAGCAGACCAAATATCTCCGGTATCATAGGATAGCCAAAGCGACGAAAATTAATATCCATGCTGTCTCTAAGCGGAACATACGCAATTGCCAATGCATCCGATACAACCTGTGAACATATTTCTTCATCTGCAATATAAGGATCTACTATTTCACCAATGTCTCCCACAATAAAATCCCCATAATTTTCTCCATATATGATATCTTTGCAGTCTTCTCCATTTAAATACACGTTGTTCATAGTTAAAGTCCTGTAGCATTTTTTTACTATTTTATGCAAAATGCTCCATTTCACCACAAAAGAAATAAAAAACCACTGATTCTGTAAATTGCAATTCAAAACCAGTGATTTTTATATTATTACTTATTCTAATTATTTACTCAGACTATTTACTAATTCAGTTTATCCAGAATAGATTCCCCAATGGTATTTTCCGGCATTGTCACCTGAAAATTATCCGCAATGGTGGCACCTATCACAGCAAAGGTTTCCTCTTCGTCAAGTTCACCAAAGCCATTCATAGAAGGAGAGTAGGCAAGGAATGGTACCTTTTCCCTCGTGTGATCCGTTCCTGAATAGGTAGGATCATTTCCATGATCTGCTGTAATAATCAACAAGTCATCCTCTCTCAGGCAATCCAGAAGCTTTCCTAAGTTTTCATCAAAGCTTTCCAGCTCTTTTGCATATCCTTCCGGATCACGGCGGTGTCCCCAAAGGGCATCAAAATCCACCAGATTCACAAAACAAAGTCCTGTAAAATCTTTGCCGGCAATTTCCAGTGTCTGTTCCATTCCATGAACGGATGATTGGGAACGATGGGATTCTGTAATCCCTTCTCCTACAAAAATATCATTAATCTTGCCCACTGAAATTACGTCATATCCACCTTCTGCCAAAACATTCAGGGCCGTCTTCCCGTATGGCTTTAACGCATAATCATGTCGGTTCGCTGTCCGTTTAAACTCACCCTTTTTTCTGCCTACATAAGGTCTGGCAATGATTCTTCCAACCTTCCATTCATCCTTCATAGTCAGTTCTCTGGCAATCTCGCAATACTCATAAAGAGTTTCAATCGGCATAAACTCTTCGTTTCCGCAGATTTGCAATACAGAATCTGCCGATGTATAGACAATCAGTGCACCTGTACTTACTTCTTCTTCTCCCAGTTCGTCTAGAATCTCTGTCCCACTGGCACTTTTATTTCCAATGATTCGCTTTCCGGTTCTCTTTTCCAATTCTTCAATCAGCTCTTTGGGAAATCCCGTTTCTGTAAATGTCTGGAAGGGTGTCATAATTTTAAGCCCCATCATCTCCCAGTGTCCTGTCATCGTATCTTTCCCACGGCTGGTTTCCTTAAGCGCTGTGTAATATCCCAACGGTCGTTCCACCGGTTTCACCTGCTTCATAGGATGCAGGTTTGCCATTCCCAGCCTCTGAAGATTAGGAATCTGAAACTCCTCCCTGGAGTCCGCAATATGCCCCAGCGTATCTACGTCAACATCGCCATACTGGCTCGAGTCCTCCATTGGTCCAATCCCAAGGGAGTCTACAACAATCGCAAAAATTCTTTTATACTTTTTCATATCGTCACTTACACCAATTCACTTTCTATTCATGCTTGCCTATTGGATATTAGCCCTTCAAGCTGTTTGGTCCAAACCCCATAGGAAGAATTTCCTTTAATGAAAACACCTGATAATCCTCCGGTGACCGAGCCAAAATAATCGGAAATGTCTCAGGGTCGCAGAATTCCATCATAACCTGCCGGCAAACTCCGCAAGGCGGGCAATAATCCTTTAAAACACCACCCTGACCGCCAACAATGACAATCCCATCAAATTCTTTGGTTCCCTCACTAATTGCCTTAAAAAAAGCCGTTCGCTCCGCACAGTTTCCAGGAGAATACGCTGCATTTTCCACATTACACCCAGTAAACAGCCTTTCATCTTTCCCCAGCAGCGCCGCCGCCACCTTGAAATTAGAGTAGGGAGAATACGAATATTGAAGCGTATCAATCGCTGCCCGAATCATTTCTTCTATCTTCTCTTTCCCAATTACCACATTTTCCAATCTACTACCTCCAAAGGAACCTTTTTACAATATTTAATTCCCTTCTTTACATTACTATATGCATACAACTTCCAATATAAAATATTAATATCCACTGCCCTGTTCGTTCTTCAAAATCTTAACAATCCGGCTAGTTCCCAGGCGGCTCGCACCAAGTCCAATAAACCGTTCTGCATCATCCAAAGAACTAATTCCACCAGCAGCCTTCATCTTTACATCTGGTCCAATGTTTTTTGAAAACAATTCAATATCTTCAAAGGTAGCTCCAGCGGTAGAGAATCCTGTAGAAGTTTTAATAAAGTCAGCACCAGAACGTGTCACCACTCCACACATCTTAATCTTTTCTTCTTCTGTCAAAAGGCAGGTTTCAATAATTACCTTGAGAATCTTGTCTCCGCAAGCAGCCTTAATCTGACGGATTTCCTCTTCCACAAAATCAAACATTCCATCCTTCACAGCACCGATATTAATCACCATATCAATCTCATCTGCCCCATTTTCAATGGCATTCTTTGTTTCAAATACTTTCACTTCCGTCGTATTATACCCGTTTGGAAAGCCAATTACCGTACAAACTGCCATATTATCCTTCATGTATTCCTTTGCTCTTTTTACAAAGCTCGGAGGAATACAAACCGATGCTGTTCCAAACTTCATTGCATCATCACAAATTACCTTAATTTCTTCCCAGGTACTCCCCTGAAGTAATAACGTATGATCAACCGTTTTCAAAATCTCTTTATTTTCCATTATAAAATCCTTCTTTCTTTATTTTTTTGAAGACTATCTCATCTGATTTTTTTTATTTAAAATCTAATCCTGAATTATCTGCTTTCTGAATCCTCTGCTTCCTAAATCATCCGCTTCCTGAATCCTCTCGTGCAGTTACAAGCACACGGTCAAAAGCTCTCAGGTATAAATTAGCCGGGACTTTGAGGAGAAATGATGGTAATACTTCGATCCCCCAAAGTCCCGGCCCAATTCCCTACTGGAAACCTATGTTTAACGTGCTCCTTTTTCGTAAGGCTGTCCATCCGCTTTTGGTGCTACAGACCGTCCCACAAACAGAATCAGCACAACAATGGTAAGAACATATGGCAGCATTGACAAAATCTGTGAAGGCACTACAAAGTCCCCGCCTCCCAAGATAATGGTAACCGCCTGAGCTGCTCCAAACAAAAGACAGGCTCCATATACTCCATGAGGAGTCCACTTACCAAAAATAACTGACGCCAGCGCAATAAATCCCTGTCCACTAATCGCCGTCGGTGAAAAATGGGAAATAATTGCCAATGTTACACTGGCACCACCAAATCCAGCAAGCATACCGGAAAGGGTAACACAGGTATACCGAATCCTTGCTACATTTACGCCAAGGGTATCAGCAGCTGCCGGATGTTCACCAACGGCCCGAATCCGAAGACCCCATTTGGTTTTATATAATACGACCCACATAAGTACCGCTAATCCAAGAGCAATCAATACGGTAACATCCATATTAAGATTTCCAGCTGCTCCTTCCATTACTTTGTTTCCAAAAATCTTTGGCAGCTTATTTTCAACGGAAGGTGTATTAATCGCATCAAATACAAACCGACAAAGGAACAAAGCAATTCCAGCGCCCATCAGGTTAATGGCAATACCAGAAATCGTCTGGTCCGCCTTACAGGTAACCGCTGCAAAAGCATGAAGGAGACCAATCAAAGCACCAGCAAGTCCTGCCCCGAAAAATCCAATCCATGGGTTTCCTGTTGCATAAGCAGCAATTACTGCTACCGCTGCACCAACTGTCATCATACCTTCAATACCAATATTAACAACACCGGATCGTTCGGAAATAACACCACCAAGACCACCAAAGATAAGCGGTGTGGAATACATTAAGGTAATTCCGATAAAAAGAGTCAAATCATTTAGCATCTTTTTTTCCTCCCTTTTCCAATTTATCTGCTAAGGCAGGAATTACCTTAGATAATGCGACAAAGAATACAATTGTTCCAATCATAATGTTGATTACTTCAGATGGTGCCCCAATTTCTGACTGGATAGAACCACCACCATAAATCAGTCCTGCAAACAGCAGACCTGCAAAAATACATCCAATCGGCGAGCTGTTGGCAATCAGTGCCACACTCATACCATTAAATCCATAGTTCTCAAAAGCGCCCATGGTAGAAAGCTTTTGAGCCACACCAGTAATATGAAGAGCACCTGCAAGACCTGCGATTGCACCTGCAATCAGCATGGCATGAATAATGTTTTTCTTTACGCTGATACCGGCAAATTCTGCTGCATGAGGGTTTAATCCTACGGCTCTCAGCTCATATCCTTTTGTGGTCTTTTTAAGAAGAATCGCTATGATAATTGCTACCACAATGGCAAATATAATACCAATATTCATATTCGTTTTGCCAACTGCTTCTCTTAAAAATTCATTGCCAATAACAACTTCACTGCCGGCTTCTGATTTTTTCCAGTTATAAATCATATCCAACCCAGATGCATTAATCGGGTAGGTACCGGTTGAATCCGGTTGGTGAAATGTCTTGGTATTTACTATATAGTTACAGAAATAGAAGGAAATCCAGTTGAGCATAATACCAGTAATAACTTCATGGATTCCGTATCTTGCTTTCAATAAGCCAACAAGGCCGCCGTATAAGGCACCTGCTGCCATACCACTTAAAAGTACCAGTGGAAACTGAAGAACTGGCGGTAAGTCAAACATAATTCCCACCATAGTGGCAACTATCGTTCCCATTACAAACTGTCCTTCTGCACCGATATTAAACAAGCCTACCTTAAAAGCAAAGGCAATGCTGACTCCGGTTAAAATAATAGGTGTTGCTTTTATAATTACATTGGCAATGTATTTTGGTTTGGAAAATACACTGCGGAACAAAATTCCAAAGGCTTCGATTGGATTGCAGCCAGCAAGGAGCAATACAAATGAGGCTACTACAAATCCCAAGAGCACGGCAATGACCGTTGCGGTAATGGGCTTTTTCAATAACTTGGATATCTTACTCATTTACTCTTTCCTCCTGCCATCAATAATCCGATTTCATTTTCATCCCTGGTTCCCTGTGGGAATGTATCCACAATCTTACCATCATAGATTACACCAATGGTATCGGCCACGTTCATGACCTCATCCAGTTCCAAAGATACCAATAAAATGGCTTTTCCTTTGTCTCGTTCCCGAATCAATGTTTTATGCACATATTCAATTGCTCCTACATCAAGACCTCTGGTAGGCTGTACTGCTATAAGCAGTTCCGGGTCATTGGTCACTTCCCGTCCAACAATAATCTTCTGCTGATTTCCGCCGGAAAGACCTCTGACTGGCTGATTTTCGCAACCAACCGGACGAACATCATATGTTTCGATTAAATGCTTCGTTTGCTCTACCATTTTTCCATGATCGATAAATCCATTTTTGGAATAAGGAGCTTTTTTATAATTTTCAATAATCGCATTTTCTGCTACGGTAAAATCCAGAACCAGTCCCCGTTTGTGACGGTCCTCATGAATGGTAGCAATCTTTTTCTCAATGGTGTTTTTCGGTGAAGTATTCTGAATCTCTTCGCCATTGATTACGATTCTTCCACTTTCTGACTTGGTCAGGTTTGTAATTGCTTCAATCAATTCCTTCTGTCCGTTTCCGTCGATTCCGGCAATTCCAACAATTTCACCTTTCCGTACTTTCAAATTAAGTCCTTTTATTGCATCTAACTTTCGTTCATTCTTAACAACTAAATCCTGTATTTCAAACACTACATCACCTGGCTTGGCTGGTTCTTTTTCTACCACCAGCTTCACCGCATGTCCAACCATCATGGACGCTAAGTCTTCTTCCGTTACTTCTTCGACTTTTACGGTGTCAATATAAACACCTCGGCGGATAATACTGCATTCTTCCGCTGATTCTTTAATTTCTTTTAATTTATGAGTAATAATAATAATTGTTTTTCCATCATTAATAAGGTTGTGCATGATGTTGATCAATTCCCCGATTTCCTGTGGGGTAAGTACTGCGGTTGGTTCATCCAGAATAAGGATGTCTGCTCCACGATAAAGGGCTTTCAAGATTTCCACTCTCTGCTGCATACCAACGGAAATATCCTCAATCTTTGCATCCGGGTCAACGACCAGACCATATTTGTCAACAATATCTTTTACCCTTTGACGGGCTTTTTTCATATTTAAGGCACCAAAACGATTTGTAACCTCGGTTCCCAGTATAATGTTCTGAGTTACAGTAAAGTTGTCTACCAGCATGAAGTGCTGATGCACCATACCGATGTTATGTGCGATGGCTACGGTTGGATTTTTAATATCCACTTTTTCACCATACAGGCAGATTTCTCCTTCTTCTGCCTGATAAAGCCCATAGAGCACATTCATGAGGGTACTTTTTCCTGCACCGTTTTCACCAAGAATTGCGTGAACCGTTCCTTTTTTAATGTCAACGCTTACCTCGTCCAAAGCGGTAAATTTGCCGAAGCGCTTGGTAATTCCGCGCATCTGAACTGCATATTCTTTGCTTATATCCTTCATTTTACTTTCACCTTCCTCGTTTTTTGCGCTGCTTTTATCTGTCAAGTTTGTGGAGGCAGCGCACCATCAACTCTATCGCTGTGCCTTTAAGTGCGGAGTGGCAACAGATTCTGTTGCCACTCCACTAAAAACAGGTTCTTATTGAAATGCATTAAATGTTTCTTCATTGTATGGAGGTGTGATTTCTCCAGCAATGATTTTCTGCTGAATTTCTAAAGTCTTTTTGTATACTTCCTGATCCATGTTTGGATTGTCAGTTGGGATACCTACCGCTCCGTCTGCAAGACCAAAGGAGAATGTCTGTCCGCCGATTTGTTCCGTCATCGCTTTATTGGAAACCAATTCAATTGCTACGTTAACTAATTTGAGTGCAGATGTTAATACGTTTTCAGGAGCAAGATAAGCCTGGTCACGGTCTACACCAATTGCAAATTTGCCAGTTTCTTTTGCTGCTTCGATAACACCAATACCAACACCACCAGCTGCATGAAATACAATGTCACATCCGTCAGAGAACATTTTGGTTGCAATTGCTTTTCCTTTTGCAGAGTCAGAGAAGCTTTCTGCATACTGGATATCTACTTTAATGTCTTTTCCTAATTCTTTTGCTCCATAAGCAACACCTGCTCTGTAGCCAAATTCAAACTGATCAATAACTCCGCTCTTCATACCGCCTACAAAACCAACGTGGTCAACCTTTGTGGTAAGAGCTGCTGCATATCCAACCATGAAAGATGGATCCTGAGCACTAAATACAACACCAGTTACGTTACTTGGAGTGTTGTCATAAGCATTGTCAATAATTGCATAATTAACTTCTGGATTCATGCTTGCTGCTTCGAGGATAGCATCTGCCATAGCAAATCCGATTCCCCAGATTAAGGTCTTACCTTCTTCTACCTGTTTGTCCAGGTTTGGAGCATAATCAGATTCCTGTGTGGACTCTAAATAGCTTACTGATACATCTGTTTTGTCAGCAAAGCTCTGTAAGCCTTCCCAAGCTGACTGATTAAAGGACTGGTCATTTACACCACCTACGTCGGTTACCATACTAACTGCAAAAGCTGCTTCGCTGGCAGCTGGTTCTTCTGTTTCTTCAACAGGTGCTGCTGGCTCTTCTGTTTTGGTTTCTGGTTCGGTCGCTGGAGTTTCATTTGTTTTTGCTCCGGAACCGCCACAGCCTGCAAGGAGTGACATTCCCATTACGCTTACCATTAATAATGCTAAAATTCTTTTTTTCATTTTTAAATCTCCTTCTTTTTTTGCTTTTTTACCATTTATGCTAACTGCACATCAAATGGGTGATATGCACGCATTTTGGTCCATTTTATTGGTACATATTACTATTTCATTATATTTTGTCCCGTATGCTCTGTCAACTTAATCATTTAATTCCAATGCTATTTCCATCATGTCACGGAAGCCCAACTGTCTTTCCTCAGCAGAAAGCTTTTCTCCCGTATAAATATGGTCGGAAATCGTCAGTAGACATAAGGCTTTCTTTCCAGCCCGGGCTGCGTTCATATAAAGAGCTGCTGCCTCCATTTCCACTGCCATGACACCCATTCCCCGCCATAAATCATTTGTTTTGTCATAATCATTATAGAAGACATCCGCTGACAGTACATTTCCGACTGCCACTTTGATGTCTTTCTTTTCTGCCACTTCTACTGCTCTGCGTACCAGTGAATAGTCTGCGATTGGGGCATAGGTGCCGGGAAGCCTGAATTGTGCTGCATAATTAGAATCGGTACAAGCTCCCATTCCGATTACCACATCCCGAACCTTTACATCATCCTGCAGGGCTCCTGCTGAACCAATTCGGATAATGGAATCCACATCGTAAAAGTGAAATAACTCATAAGTGTAAATGCCCACGGAAGGCATTCCCATGCCGCCACCCATAACGGAAATCTTTTTCCCTTTATAGGTTCCGGTGTAGCCCAGCATATTTCTTACCTGGTTGAAACAAATCACATCCTCTAAATAGGTTTCTGCGATAAATTTGGCTCTTAAAGGATCTCCTGGCATTAAAACTGTTTTTGCAATCTGGCCCTCCTGGGCACCGATATGCGGTGTTGGTATATTGCTCATTTCTGTGTCCTACCTTCTGTTATTTTTCTTCTTCCGTCATTCCGGACTATTTTCTGTTTCCATCTTCTTTTATCAGGTTTCTAATTGCTTCTACGGCCACACTGATTGCCGCTTCGGTATCGTGTACCTGTGGATTTTCCAGACCTTTTCGTTCTCTTTCCTGGTTTGCAACCACCAGAAATACGGAACCAACTCTCACTCTCAAATAGCTTCCTACTACAAACAATGCTGCGGATTCCATCTCGGATGCAAGACAGCCCAGGCGTTTCCAGGCTTCCCATTTGTCCATCAGTTCATAGCTGACTGGTTTGGTCTCTGGTTCATGCTGACCGTAAAAGGCATCCTTACACTGTACCACACCTACATGATGGGCATGATTCAAGGTTTTCGCACCATCCACCAGCGCATTTATCACCTGAACATTAGCAACGGCAGGAAATTCCATAGGAGCATATTCTCTACTGGTTCCTTCCATGCGGATGGCTCCGCTGGCAATTACCACATCGCCTCCCATTACATCCAGTTCCATACCACCACAGGTTCCTACCCGGATAAAGGTGTCTGCTCCACATTTTACCAGCTCTTCCATGGCAATAGAGGCTGATGGTCCACCAATTCCGGTAGAGGTAACACTTACCTTTACACCATCCAGATAGCCGGTATAGGTTACATATTCTCTGCTGTCTGCCACTAACTGAGCATCGTCAAAATGTTCTGCAATTTTTTTACAACGTTTTGGGTCGCCGGGCAGTATGACATATTTCCCTACATCTCCGTTTTTAATCTGAAGATGATACTGCAATCCGCTTCCTTCTGAATAATCCACCATGTCCTGCACTCCTTTTCTTTTAAATATCAATTTTTTCTGAGGATAAGTCCTTCATTCTCTGGTACTGGTCCCGGCAAATGGTTAACCGGCTTCCCTGTACACTTACCAATTCGTCTTCTATCATCTGCTTTAATGAACGATTGATTGTCTTAATCGATAGTCCTGTTTCATCTGAAATCTGCTGTCTGGTAAGCCTGATCTGGCACCTTCCATCCACCTCATTCAGCTCATAAAGGTGTTCCAATAAGATATAAACTCGATCCGTTCCCTGAAGAAATAAGAAAGCTCTTTCTTTTCTGGTTTCCTCCAGTAAATACCGGGTCATTGTTTTGGTGTGGAACCACAAGGCGTTATTATCACTGGTCATCCACTTCTTAAAAATCTCCCGGTCCATTACAATGAACTGACAAGGTGTAGCTGTAATCAGTGTGGTCCGATAGGTTTCACTGTCTACGAAAACCTCCATGCCACCCAGGATTTCTACTGCCTCATAGCGGCAAAAGTCATATACAATACCAAAAATCCGAAAATCACTGGCCTTTGCCTTTCCTTTGGTCAGGATGTAGACCTTGCTGGCCTTTTCCTTTTCCCGGCAGAAAATTTCGTCCTGTTTAAGCTCCAGTATATTACAGGCTTCCACCAGCCAGACTGGTGCATTCTTAAATAATTCTGCTAATCTTTGCTTCTGTTCGCCTTCTAATTGGTTGATAACGGAGATAATCTTGTTCATATTGTTTAACCTCCCCTCTATAAGATAGGCTCATTATAGTATTATTGTACAACCTAAAAAAGGTCATGTGTCCTTTTTTACTATAAATTTTTTAAAAAATTTAAGCTTCACAAAAATTATTTTTTATTATTATGTCATTTTGCTTTTACTTGTGTAAATGCAGGATAAATAAATGATTCCAATCTTTTTTGAGAAAACAATTCTATGAAAAGGGTCATGTAAGTTTATCCCAAGTTAGCTCACATGACCTTTTCATTATTCCCAATATATTTATTCTTTACTGCCTACAACATAAAAATCTGTTGAAACCAAAATAATGCGCAGCACTCCTTTTTACACTCTTTCAATTCGGGGAATCTGAGTTCCTCGCATTTCAATCCTTGGAGCCCCCGCATGTTCAATATAATCTTGTGTAATAATCACTCGCCCAATATTATCATCTTTGGGTATCTCGTACATAATATCCAGCATAAATTCTTCAATAATCGCACGGAGAGCACGAGCACCTGTTTTCTTTTCCAGCGCCTTTTCGGCTATGGCCTCTAATGCTCCGTCTTCAAACACTAAATCTACCTCATCCAGAGCCAGCAGCTTTTGATATTGCTTTAAAATGGCGTTCTTTGGCTCTCGCAAAATCTGTACCAGCATGTCCTTGGAGAGAGGCTGCAAGGAGAACAGTACCGGAAGTCGTCCCAGAAATTCTGGAATCATCCCAAACTCCCTCATATCTTCTACGGTCACCCGGGACAAAATATTTAGGTCATCATCGTATTTATCCTTCAAATCGGCATTAAATCCAATAGAAGACTTCTTATTTAAACGATTTTTAATAACCTTTTCCAGTTCCGGAAAGGCCCCGCCGCAAATAAATAATATATTGCGGGTGTTAATCGTGGTAAGAGGAACCATCGCATTTTTACTGGTAGCGCCCACTGGCACCTCTACGTCAGCACCCTCCAGCAGCTTTAACAGACCCTGCTGTACTGACTCTCCGCTAACATCCCGATTGGTGGAGCTTTTCTTCTTGGCAATCTTATCGATTTCATCAATAAATACAATACCCCGCTCTGCGGCTTCCACATCATTATCTGCGGCAGCAAGAAGCTTGGAAAGAACACTCTCCACATCGTCGCCAATATACCCGGCTTCCGTAAGAGATGTGGCATCGGCAATGGCCAAAGGCACCTGAAGAAGTCTGGCAAGAGTCTTTACCAAATAGGTCTTCCCACTTCCGGTGGGTCCAATCATCAGCATGTTGGACTTCTCAATTTCGATATCATCCATGGTTTGGGTCGCTACTCGTTTATAATGATTGTATACGGCAACTGACATTACCTTTTTTGCATGATTCTGTCCGATTACAAATTCATCCAGCTTACCCTTAATTACATGTGGTGGCGGAACGTTTTTAACATCCAGTACCGGCACGTCATTTTCACTCTTTTCCTTTTTTTTCTTGAGCTTCTGGCTTTTGGGAATTTCATTCTGCATGTTATTCATATTAAGGTTCATATTGGATGGATTCATAAAATCCATATAGGGCATCCCCATGCCACCGCTGCCCATGGTGTCAAAGGTCTTTTGCATACAATCAATACAGATACAAATATTATTTGGAATCCGAATCATAGATTTAACTTTACTCTCCGGCCTTCTACATATATAGCAAATGTCTTCGTAATCATCTTTGTGATCGTCATCAAAATTCTTTTGTTCTTCGCTCATGCTATGTCCTTCTTTCAAATAATCTCGCTAAAACCCATTATATCCTACCTTTTTTCCAAGCACAATACTTATCCGAAATTATTAATAAAATTGAAAGAAAAAAGAGAATGGCACTCTATTTCTACATTGATCTTCATTCTGTGACTATCGGACCTTAAACTCTAAACTTACAAAAGGTTAAAGTTTTCCTATCTATGTATTTTCAGAAATTGAGGTATAAGGACCGGAATGATATCTACCCGCCCTTCCCTTCAAACAAAAACGCCCAGAACAAAACAGGCGGACAAACTCCCTCGAAAGCTCAAATAATAGCTTTCTGAGGGAGCTTATCCGCCCATTGCTTTTTGGGGAGATGCAATCTACATCATAAGGTACTTTTGCATAACACTAAAATCCTAATTAAACTGATTCATAAAGTCTTCCAGAAACTGCTGCATATCATCCTGGCTATTTCCCTGTCCATTCTGGTTATTTTGTCCATCCTGGCCATTCCCTTCATTCTGGTTATTCTGTCCATCCTGGTTATTCTGCCCATTCTGGCTCTCTTGCCCGTTTTGATCCTGTGGATTCTGCTGCTGATATCCAAACTTCGGACCAGTCTGTTTATTCTCTTGTGAGTCACTGAAGCCCTTCACAGAACTTGCATCTTTAAGCGTAATTGTAAGCTCAACTTCTTTATATTCCCCATCCTGATTTCTCATTACCTGGATAGTAATCTCGGTTCCTGCCCGTTTGCTGCTTACTGTCTCTTTGACTGCATCAATGGTTGCAACCTTCTTATCATTAATCTTTACAATGATATCGCCTTTCCGCACGCCGCCTTCTTCTGCAGCACCGCCGCTGGCAACATCATATACATATACACCCAGAGGCATGTTGTAGAAATTGTTTTCTTCACTGATGGTACTTCCGGTAATGCCAAGGTATCCTTTTTCATCATCCGCCAGTATTTCCCGGTTCATCAGTTCATTGATAATTGGGATAGCTTCTGAAATTGGGATGGCATAGCCCATACCTTCTACATTCGTATCGGCATATTTCATATCGTTGATTCCGATTACTTCACCATTCGTATTAAGGAGAGCGCCTCCACTGTTTCCAGGATTGATGGCCGCATCGGTCTGCAAAAGTTCCAGCTGGCTTCCTTTGCTCTGTCCATCGGTATTTACCTGACGGTTCTTAGCACTGATATAGCCAACAGTTACAGACTGTCCCGAACCAAGGGCATTTCCGATTGCAATTGCCATTTGTCCTACTTTTACATTGTCAGAGTCACCAAGGGTGGCGATTTTAATAGTCTCCAGAGTCTTTGAATCTATTTTGGATAAATCTACTGCAACAACAGCAAGGTCTGCGGTGGTATCCGTTCCCTTTATCGTTGCTTCGCAGGTCTGGTCATTGATAAAGGTCACAGCAATTGCAGTTGCTCCTTCTACCACATGATTATTAGTAACAACCAAAAGCTCCTTGTCACTTTTTCCAACGATAATACCAGAACCACTGCCATCCTCTGGCTGGGTAAAGGTTTGACCGAAGAAACTGATTTCCTGATTCACCGTACTGGTAATCGATACGATGGAAGGCATTGTATTTTCAACCAGCTCTGTAAGATCCGTGCTGGAAGCAATCACTCCTTCTGATACCGTCGTTGCCGGAATTACTTTTTCTTCCGCCGAGCCTGCTGCACTGGAAGAAACCGCTGCCTGCTGAGGAAACAATTTACCCGATGCAAAGTTGACTCCCTGGAATACAATTCCGGCGATCAGACCAAATACCATTGCCGAGGCTACCAGACGGCCAAACTTTTTCGCCGGAGTATCTTTCCTTTTTGGTTGTTTGCCACCAGGCATGTTGTAATTTGTCCCATATGCTGTGTTTTGATAATTATTGGCACTATAATTTCCATTGCTGTAGTTTCCGGTGTTGTAGTTTCCATTATTATAGCTTCCACCGGTATGGTTGTCACCACCGCCATAAGAATAATCATTCCTATTCTCGTCTATCAAATCTTCCTTTTTGAAGCTGTAGGTTGCCGCCTGATAAGCAGGTTGTGCGGATTCTGCCCAAAAAGTATAATCATTTCCTTTGTTCTCAGAAGTACTACTCTGATTCGTCTGATCATTCTGATTCCATTGGTTGTCTTGGCCACCTTGATTACTTTCATTCCAGCCGTTATTCTGATTTCTCATGTTATCTTCTTTGTCCCCATTTTCATTATTCTGATTTTCTCTATTAAACTCATCCATCTTTTCTTTCTCCTTTCGATGATTGTTTCCTCTTGAATTGTCTTTTATTGTTTCCTCTTGAATTGCTTTTATTGTTTCCACTTGGTTATAACCTTTAATGCTTTTCTTTTGATGAACTCATACTAACAATAATTTGTGTACACTTTGTGAAGATTTGATTAATATTTTTTCACAAACTTTAATTTTTCCTTTTTCTTCTTGTATCAGTATAGACGGTTTTCCTTTCTTGTATTATAATGAATGAACGAAAACTAAGTAAAATTTACCAGGAGGTTTGATATGATAAAGGACAACCAGAAGTTTTTCAACGTGATTCACGTTATCATTGATGCGCTTATTATCGTATTATCCTTTTATTTGGCATTCCTGCTCCGTTTCCGCAGCCCCCTGCCATCTCTATTTCCTTTTTTACATTGGCGTCAGTCCTACTTCTTTCCTTTTAGCATTTATGCAGGGATATTGCTTTATCTGATTCCCGGCTTTTTAATTATTTATTATTATTGTGGTATGTACGGACCGAAACGGACGAGGAGTCGCCGGGTTTCCTTTATTAATATATTCAAAGCAGGTATTTTAGGGTTCCTCTATATTTCTGTATTAATGGTATTGCTTAAGGACACCTATGGAGATTTGTCCCGTTCCTTTAGTGGTATTTTTATTGTGATTAATGCTTTTTTGGATTTAGTCTTTCGATATATGCTGGTCTTAGTGCTACGTCATTTCCGCAAAAAAGGATATAATCAGAAGCACGTTCTCATCGTTGGCTACAGTCAGGCAACCGAGCGCTATATCAAGCGTCTTCTCTATAATCCGGAATGGGGATACCGCATCCGTGGGATTTTAGACGATAATCATACGATTGGATTTGAGCACAAGGGAGTTCATGTCATCGGAAATCTGGAGGCCCTGGAGGCCGCTTTGGCCAAAAATGATTTAGATGAGGTTGCTATCGCCCTTAAAATTACTGAATATGCAAAACTGGAACGCATTGTCGCCCTTTGTGAAAAATCTGGTATTCATACCAAGTTTATTCCAGATTATAATGAAATGATTTCCTCCCGGCCATATACCGAGGATTTATTTGGTCTTCCGGTAATCAATATTCGAAATGTTCCTCTCAGCAACGTATTTAATAAAGCAGTAAAACGAGCTATTGACATTTTTGGTGCTACCGTAGCACTTATATTATTTTCCTTACCGATGTTAATTGTTACGATTATTATCAAGATTACTTCACCAGGACCACTTATTTTTAAGCAGACAAGGATTGGGCTTCATAATAAAGAGTTCGACATGTACAAGTTTCGTTCTATGGAAGTACAGGATCCAAGGAAAGAAAAAGCCGCCTGGACTACCATTAATGACCCCCGGGTGACACCCATTGGAAAATTCATTCGTAAGACAAGCATTGACGAGCTTCCACAGATTTTCAATGTACTGAAAGGGGATATGAGTCTGATTGGGCCACGTCCGGAACGGCCGTTTTTTGTAGAAAAGTTTAAGGAAGAGATTCCTCGATATATGATTAAGCATCAAGTGCGACCGGGGATTACAGGATGGGCACAGGTGAATGGGTATCGGGGGGATACGTCCATTAAGGGACGGATTGAGCATGATTTGTATTATATTGAAAACTGGACTTTGTTGTTGGATTTTAAGATTTTGTTTTTGACATTTTTTAAAGGGTTTGTGAATAAGAATGCTTATTAGGGTTGGTGATAAAACCTTTTTTGGTGGGACCCGGACGCAGCCCAGAAAAGAGTCGGGGGAAACGAGGGGCAGGGGATTGAAAATAACTCCAACTCCGCAGGGCAAGAAAGTCTAAAGCAAATCGCCTAGTTAGTGGCTCTTTACGGGTCGGGTTCGATGGACATCCTTGTCCACTCACCCTAAACTGCCCGTCCATGGGCAGTTTCCCCTAGGTTACAGAGGATTTGCTTAAGACTTTCTAGCCCTGCTATGTATGGAGTTATTTTCAATCCCCTGCCCCTCGTTTCCCCCGACTCTTTTCTGGGCTGCTGGTAATCTCATTTGGTAGGTTTCATGACTAACGGGTGGGTGTGTGTGGCTGCCCGGAAGTTTCTTGTAGATGGAAAAGGTAAGTGCTTACAATTAGTCTTATTTAGTTTAATAAAAATCTGAGAAATCAGCTGAATGAGGGACACGGGGAGGAAACCCTTTCACGGGGCCATGAGATCTGTGACAAAACGGCTAGGTTCCGCTTCTTTATGGAAGCGCTCCTTTACATAATAAATGTTTAGCTGCTCTTTGGCTCGTGTCATGGCAACATAGAACATCCGGCGTTCTTCTTCTAAATCGGCCTCAAGCGTAGCCTTATGATATGGAGTTACTCCTTCGTTGGCATCCAGAATAAATACATGACCGTATTCTAACCCTTTCGCACTGTGCATAGTTGAAAGAATAATGCCCTCTTTCGGCGTCTGGTTTTTGACGGACTGTTCTTTTAGTTCTTGCGTGTAAGCTTCGATGTGGCGAAACCATTCTTCGAAGGTATCATACGGTCGAGAGGACTCATGGATTTCTTCGATGGTTTCGTTTAAGTCTTCTATGTTTATTCGACGGTAGTCGGCATAGTCCTCCAGAAATTCGTTATAGCCTATGCCTTTTCGGATGTAGGTAATAGCAGGATAGGGGGATAGCTTTTTAATCCATTTCAAATCGCTTTCCCATTGGTCAATTCGGTCCAGCATCCAGTTTTTTTCTTCGTAGTAGATGCGAAGTTGTTCGAAATCAAATTCAGGGCGATTGAAGGCTTCCCGGTTAATATAGCGTTTGGGACGGTTGGACAGTTGCAAGAATAGCCTGCGTTCCCGGTTGCCGAGGGCGGTACGGATGTAAGCCTGAAGGTCCCTTCCGATAAAATGGTCGTAGATGTTGGGAATGGAGTCTTTCATGCGGAAAGGAATGTTGTGCTGCATGAGGGCTTGTATCAATACTCTGGGCTGGGTGTTGGTGCGGAACAGGATGGCTATCTCTTCTAAGGGCAGACCTTGTTCCTGCAGCGCTTTGATTTCGGTTATGATTCTTTTGTTTTCTTCTTTTGCGGACGGAAATTCTACGATGTTTATAGGAATTCCGCCTTTTTTATTGGCAACAATTTGCTTGGAATAACGTCTGGTGTTGTGGCTTATGACTTTAGAGGCTCCTTCTACGATCAGGGGACGAGAACGGTAATTTATGTTTAAGAGGATTTCTTTGGCGCCAGGATAGTCTTTGGGGAAATTTAGCATAAGCTCTGGTTTGGCTCCCCGGAAGCGATAGATGGACTGGTCGTCATCTCCAACAATAAAGAGGTTGTTTTTGGGTTGAGCCAGCATTTTTACGATTTCATATTGGACATGGTTAATGTCCTGAAATTCGTCTATCATGATGTATTCAAATTGGCCCTGCCAGCCTTTTAAGATATCGGGGCGTTCTTTGAATAGCTTATAGCAATATACCAGCATATCTTCAAAGTCAATCAGTTGTTTTTGATGGAGCATGTTTTCGTAGTCGGAAAAGATGCTGCGAAATACCTCCTCGGAACAGTTTTTGGCGTAATAATGGGTCAGGTCCATCATTTCCCCTTTTACCAGGCTAATTTCTCCTTGCAGTTCTGAAATAAAATCCTTTTCATCTTCCGTCTCCAGGTCATAGCGTTTTAGAATATCACGAAAAAACTGAAGTTTTTGCTCTTCTTTGATTATGCTGTTTACGTTGAAGTGATAGGCGTGCCTTAAGACGGAAAAAAAGATGGCATGAAAGGTGCCAAACTGGACTGGGGCATTTTTGTCTGCCATTTTACGTTGGAAGCGTTCCTTCATCTGGGTGGCTGCTGCCTTTGTGAAGGTAACGACAAGAATTTTCCGGGGATGTATGCCTTTTTCGCAAAGGGCCTTGGTTCGCTCCACAATCACTGCAGTCTTCCCGGAACCGGGCGGTGCGATAACAATGCAAGGACCGGTTTTATGAGCTACGGCTTCTGCCTGTTTCTCATTCAAATTCATCAAGTGGTATCTCTCCTTATCTGAAAATGGCCATTTGAGACGTTTTACAGCATCATCTCAACTGGCCATTTTAATCTTTCTTATCATGTTGATTGTTATATCGAAACCCTACTTTGGCTCGATCGCTTTCACGCTATTAGATGGCACTTAACTTCTCAATCGCCTGGTGAATACGAGCAAGGGCTTCTTCTTTTCCAAGTATCTCCATCAGCTCGGTAGCGCCACCTGGGGTCATTTGCTTACCAGATACAGCGGTGCGGATAGGCCACATTACATAACCGTTTTTGTAGCCTTTTTCTTCCACAAATTTTACCAGCATAGCGTAGAGTGCATCATTGCTGTAATCATCCTGCGCTTCTAAAACAGGACGAATCTCTTTTAAGACTTCCAATGAGGTCTCTGGTGTGGTTTTCATCTTCTTATGGCTGTACATTTCAACGGAGTAATCAGGTACTTCCTGGAAGAAATCAATGTGTTCTTTAATATCCGGGAATATCTCGATACGAGTTTTTACCATCGCAGTTATTTTTTCCATGTCCAAATCTTTTTGAATGACTTCTTTGATATAAGGCTGAGCCATATGGTAGAAACGATCAAAATCCATGGCTTTCATATATTCACCATTCATCCAGCGAAGCTTTACCATATCAAATACAGCCGGAGATTTGTTAATCCGGTGATAGTCGAATATCTGCACCAACTCCTCCAGTGAGAATATCTCCTGGTCTTCACTTGGGCTCCAGCCCAATAATGCTACGAAGTTTACGATGGCTTCCGTTAGAAATCCCTGTTCTACTAAGTCTTCATAGGAAGAGTGACCGCTGCGCTTACTTAGCTTCTGATGCTCTTCGTTGGTGATGATAGGGCAGTGTACATATACTGGCACTTCCCAGCCAAAAGCTTCATATAAGCGGTTATATTTTGGTGAGGAGGACAGGTATTCGTTGCCTCGCACTACGTGAGTGATTTTCATTAAATGGTCGTCTACCACATTGGCAAAGTTGTAGGTTGGATAGCCGTCGGATTTAATCAGTATCATATCATCCAGTTCACAGTTGTCTACGGAAATATCCCCAAAAATAACATCTGAAAAAGTAGTTGTTCCTTCACTTGGGTTGTTCTGGCGAATAACATAGGGAATGCCATTGGTCAGATTTTCGTTAATTTCCTCTTTGGATAAATGGAGACAGTGTTTGTCGTATTTGGCGATTTCTTTTCCATTTTCATCGGTTACGGAAGCTTTTAGTTCATCCAAGCGTTCTTTGGTGCAAAAGCAGTAGTAAGCTTCTCCTTTTTCCACCAGCTGTTTGGCATATTCCAGATAAATTCCCTTAGTCTGACGTTCACTTTGTACATATGGGCCAACACCACCGTCTTTATCTGGGCCTTCATCATGAATCAGTCCGGTCTTTTTAAGGGTGCGGTATATAATCTCGGTCGCCCCTTCTACAAAACGCTCCTGGTCGGTATCTTCGATGCGCAGTAAAAAGTCTCCGCCTTCGTGCTTTGCAATTAGATACGCATATAGTGCGGTTCTTAAATTACCAACATGCATTCTTCCAGTTGGACTTGGGGCATATCTTGTTCTAAATTTACTCATTATTTGTTTTACCTCTTATTCTATTGTAATTCCCAGCATTTGTTGCCTTAGTCTATTTGTTGTCTTTCACACCTACTTAGCAGCTCCGACAAATTCACTTATTACTTTTACGGCTGTATCAACGCCAATCAAGTCTGTGCGTACCGAAATATCATAATTAAAAAGATTTGCCCACTTTTCACTGGTATGGTAATTATAATAATTAGCTCTGCGTTTATCATACCTCATCACATCTTCTGCTGCCTTGCCGGATGACACACCATAAAGCTCAACGGCACGTTTGATACGAAAATCCAGTCCGGCATGAACAAATACGTGTAATACATTATCAAAATCTTTTAAAATATAGTCAGCACAACGACCAACGATTACGCATGGTCCTTCGTCAGCAATCTTACGAATTACGTCTGACTGTGCCAGAAAAATCTTGTCATCCAGGGACAGGCTGGAAAATCCAAAGTCCTGATTTCCATAAGCATTCATGCCCATGGCAATGGAGTATAATAAACTATTACTAGCCTTCTCTTCTGCTTTTGCAAATGCAATCTCTGCAAAGCCGCTTTCTTTGGCCGCTCGGGTGATTAACTCGTTGTCATAAAAAGGAATCCCCAGCTGTTCTGCCAGCTTTTTACCTACGTCTCGTCCGCCACTTCCATATTGCCTGCTAATCGTAATCACTTTATTCATGCTATATACCTCCTCCAGCTGCAAATCCATATGCTTAAAATTATAGATATATGAAAATGCTTTTATTCATAAAATAATACCTTGTTTTATCTAAAAATTATACCACATTTTTGACAATGTATCTACCGCTTTTCAACTTCATTTAATTTTTCCCAAACTCAGATAAAATTAGTCCTTCGTTCCGCTCCAGAACCGTTTTTACACTCCATGGATGGGTGAAAATAAGAAGCGGATTTCCTTTCATATCTTTTATCTTCTTGGTATCGGAGGTAACGCCAAGTCTTGCCACGTCTATCTCTTTGTTTTCAATCCAGCGAATATGTTCATAAGGGAGTGGATCCAAACGGATTTCTACGTTATATTCCGATTCCAAACGGAATTTGAGCACGTCAAACTGAAGCACTCCTACCACTCCTACAATAATTTCTTCCATTCCTGTATTGAATTCCTGGAATATCTGAATCGCACCTTCCTGAGCAATCTGCTCAATTCCCTTGATAAACTGCTTTCGCTTCATGGTATCCATCTGCCTCACCTTGGCAAAATGTTCAGGAGCAAAGGTGGGGATTCCTTCATATTGGAATTTATTTTTTTCGTTACAGAGGGTGTCACCAATGGAAAAAATACCGGGATCAAATACACCAATAATATCTCCGGCATATGCCTCTTCCACATGCTTTCTTTCCTGAGCCATTAATTGCTGGGGCTGGGAAAGACGTATTTTTCTTCCTCCCTGAACGTGAAATACTTCCATTCCGGCATCAAATTTTCCGGAGCAAATTCTCATAAAAGCAATTCGGTCCCGATGGGCTTTGTTCATATTTGCCTGAATCTTAAATACAAAGGCAGAAAAATCCTCGTTAAAAGGATTGATTTCCCCTTCGTTGGAATTTCTGGGGAGGGGCGAGGTCGTCATCTCTAAAAAGTGCTTTAGAAAGGTTTCTACTCCAAAGTTTGTAAGGGCTGAACCAAAAAATACTGGCGACAGTTTACCAGCCTGGACTTTTTCCAAATCAAATTCGTCACTGGCACCATCCAATAATTCTATATGTTCTGCCAACACATCGTGATTTGTCTTTTCGATCAGTTCGTCAACTCTTTCGTCTCCCAGTGACACCTCAATGGTCTCTACTTCTCTCTGGCCATTATGGGACGCCATAAAACGGGAAATGGTCTGGGTCTGTCGATCATATACACCTTTAAAGTTTTTTCCGGAGCCAATTGGCCAGTTAATGGGACAGGTACGGATTCCCAACACCGTCTCGATTTCATCCACCAACTCAAATGGGTCTGCCGCTTCCCGATCCATTTTATTAATAAAGGTAAAAATAGGAATACCTCTCATGACACAAACCTTAAACAACTTAATGGTCTGTGCCTCAACTCCCTTGGAGCCATCAATTACCATGACAGCAGAATCCGCTGCCATCAGAGTACGATAGGTATCCTCAGAGAAGTCCTGATGTCCTGGTGTATCCAGAATATTAATACAATATCCATCATAATTAAACTGCATTACCGAAGAAGTAACTGAAATTCCTCTTTCCTTCTCAATTTCCATCCAGTCAGAGACCGCATGCTTTGCCGTTTTACGTCCCTTTACAGAACCTGCAAGGTTTATTGCTCCTCCATAAAGAAGAAACTTTTCGGTTAAAGTAGTCTTTCCAGCATCCGGGTGGGAGATGATGGCAAATGTCCGGCGTTTTTTTATTTCACTATTTAAATCAGTCAATGTAATTTCCTCCAATTCTTGACCTGTCCATTATTTACAATTAACAAGACTTTATAACGTCCATCACGATTTTTTCCATGCTAAGTCCGCTGGCATGAAAAGTAACCAAACTTCTATATTATAACCGCTTTTTACTTATCTGTAAAGAATTACTGCAATTCCCTTTTTGTGATGTTCAATTTCAAAAATTATATTATTTGATTTTCGTGTAATATTTCGCTGGATTTTTTCACAAATATCAGTTAAAATAGAACTAAAAGTAGGCTGTTTTTCCTAAGGAGTTGTTTTATGAGTCATTCCAAATATGATAGCGAGATTGAATTCATCAAGGATAAAATACAGAGGCTTCGCTTTTCTGATCCCAGTGAAACCCTTCAGCTATGCCATCAGCTTCTTGTTCATGCAGATATCAAGCAAGATGATGGTTTATTTGGGTACGCTTATTATTATTTAAGCGAGGCTTATTTTTCCATTAACGATTACAAATCTTTTATGGAATATCTCCTAAAAGGAATCAGTTACCAACAACGTTCCTCCCAGGGCGCACTTCTGGCACGTACCTATAATGTGCTGGCTGTCAATGCTGGCAATCAGGGAAACGACTTAAGTGCTTTGGATCATTATATGACGGCATTACGTTTTTGTAAGGAATACAATCTTTCCTATGAAACCGGCATGGTTTACACAAACCTGGGGCACATTTATACCGGAATCAAGCAATATGACAAGGCCATTGAATATTTTTCCATGGGACTCCCGCTTTTTGCTACGGATGAAAGTAACCCCTTTTACTGGAGTAATGTCATCCTTGCTTATACGGCCATCGGTGATTGCTATTACAAATTGGACAATATGGAGTCAGCATTGGAATTTTCTGAGAAAGCCCTCTCCGCTCCAGAAGATAACGTGCTTGATTATAGTAAAGCTGCTCATCTGGCTTTTCGTGCCAAGCTCTTGATCACAATTGGTCAAGAGGATGAAGGCTATGAATTAATTGACCATTTCATTCTTATTATACTAAAAATGCAGACTTTGGTAGATATTTACGAACAGATTTTTAGTTTCTGTGAGTTTTTGCTTTCCATAGAAAAATTTAATGAAATGTGGACTATCCTCACTCGTATCGAAGCTCTGACACTGGATACTGAGATTGCAAATATAGAATTGATTCTGCTGCGAATAAAGATTGCATACTACAAACGAGTCAATGACGAATACAGCTACCTTCATGCAACAGCCCGTTATTTTGAAATATCACAGAAAATGCTTACGCAAAAGGCTGATACCAACAAGGATGCTATAGATTTGCGATTCCGGCTGGAGGAGGTTCAAAAAGAGCAGGATGCCATAAAACAGGAAAATGCTGTGTTACAGGAGCATTCAGAGCACGACCCTCTCACCGGGCTTCCCAATCGTTACAAGCTGAATGCTTTTTCCGAAGAAGCCATTTCCCGCGCAAAGGAAAATAAAACCATGCTGGGAGTTGAAATATTCGATTTGGATTACTTCAAGCAATACAATGATACTTATGGCCATCAGGCCGGTGATGACTGTCTGTATGCCATTTCCAGACTTTTAAAAAATATGATGACAGAGGGTATTTTCTGTGCCCGCTACGGTGGTGATGAATTTGTTGTCATTTATGAGAATAAGACAGACGAGGAGATTTTGGCGCTTGCCAACAAATTGAAGGAGGATGTCATTGCCTTAGGTCTTGAGCATAAAAATTCTCTCGCTGCCCCAGTTGTAACCATTTCTCAGGGAATTCGTAATTCAATCCCTTCCCACGGAAACAAAATGTGGGATTATCTGTTCACCGCAGATTCTGCCCTCTACGAAATAAAACGCAGCACCCGAAACCAAATTCATCTGGTACATAAAACCAGCACCCAAAGTATGATTACCGGTGTAGTGCGGATTGAAAATAAGTAGCTCAGAATATAAATTAATCGCTGTAATATCAATACTAATTGGTATTACGGCGATTAATTTTTAAAATAGCCACCACACAGACTCCTTTACATTTTGTGCTTCCAGTACCATCCGTCAATTGTCCTTCTCAGACAAAATAAAACAAGGCTTCTACACCTCTAAAAAGTGTAAAAGCCTTATTTTTCTTGTAATGCGGGAGATGGGACTTGAACCCACACGTCAATTCAGACACAAGATCCTTAGTCTTGCCTGTCTGCCAATTCCAGCACTCCCGCATATCCTATGTGCATATGTGCATAGGTAACTCCCCGAGTTGGGCTCGAACCAACAACCCCACGGTTAACAGCCGTGTGCTCTACCATTGAGCTATCGAGGAATGCAAAACATATTGTAATACATTTATCACAATATGTCAAGGATTAATTTGGGGAATTCGTTAATTATCTCAAATTAATCTATTCCCGCAAATTTTCCAATTGCATAATCTATTTATACAATTTTGCTTAATTTATTTATGCAATTTTAGCTTTTGCTACTTCTACTAATGCGGTAAAGCCTGCTGGATCGCTGATTGCCATTTCAGATAACATCTTACGGTTAACATCAACCTCTGCCAGCTTTAATCCATACATAAGTTTGCTGTAAGAAATACCATTCATACGTGCTGCAGCATTGATACGTGCAATCCATAACTGTCTGAACTGTCTCTTTCTCTGCTTTCTGCCTGCGAAAGATTCGGTTAAACCTCTCATAACAGATTGTTTTGCCACTCTATATTGGTTGGATCTTGCGCCTCTGTATCCTTTAGCTAATTTTAACACTTTATTGTGTCTCTTTTTTGCGTTCATTCCGCCTTTTACTCTTGCCATGTCTGTTTCCTCCGTCCTTTCTTAATTATAAGTATGGTAATAATTTCTTCATTACTTTTGCATTTGTTTCATCGGTAATGGTTGCTTTTCTGAGGTTTCTCTTAACTTTTGCAGATTTCTTAGTCAGGATATGTCTCTTATATGCTTTGTTTCTTTTTAATTTACCTGTTCCTGTCACTTTAAAACGTTTTGCAGCTGCTCTTTTTGTCTTTAATTTCGGCATTTGTTTTTCCTCCTTAATTATAATTAACGTTTTTCTGTTAAAAACATTATCATACTTCTTCCTTCTAATTTCGCTGGTTTTTCAACTACAGCGATATCTTCCAGTTTGGCATAAAACTCATCTAAAATCTGTTTACTTCTTGACATATGTGCCATTTCGCGACCGCGGAAGCGAAGTGCAACTTTCACCTTGTCACCCTTTTCAATGAACTTTCTGGCCTGATTCGCTTTCGTGTTCATATCGTTGCTATCAATGTTTGGGGATAAACGAATTTCTTTTACCTCGGTAACTTTTTGTTTCTTCTTGGCCTCTTTTTCTTTACGGGTCAATTCATATTTGTATTTGCCATAGTCAATGATTTTACACACTGGTGGTTTTGCGGTAGGCGCGATTTTTACTAAATCTAATTCTGCGTCCTGCGCAAGCTTTAATGCATCTTTGATCAGCATAACACCAAGCTGTTCTCCATCTTCTCCAACTAATCGAACTTCTTTGTCTCTGATTTGTTCGTTAATCATTAAATCACTAATAGTATTGCACCTCCATTGATAAAATGAAAAAAAATAAACGTGGATACAGGTTATCCACGTACGTTTACTAATCTATAAACATGCAGTTGGAATAGTCTTTCTGCTATATGTTTACAAATGAGATATGAACCTGAGTCATCTGTTTCAATGCTGAGGTGAGAGTGGATACTCTGCTTTGTTTTGCTCACAACAAAAATATGTTACCATAGATGGTGGGGTTTGTCAAATGCTTTTTGAATAAATTTTACAAGGTGTACAAGGCCTCGCCTGCCACGATATATAAATTACCGGAGAAAGCCTTGGAATTTATATATCGTGGTCGGAGGGCGGGACCGTGGAGCATCTTATCTCTATATCCCTACTTTTCCATCTCAACTTCTTGGCGAATTTCTTTGGTACGGATTTCTTTGCAGATTTGGTCGATGAAGTCGGATAGTGGTTTCTGGCCTTCATCACCGGCGAAACGGCTTCTGACGGATACTCGGTTATCTTCTTCTTCCTGTTGACCTACTACGAGCATGTATGGTACTTTAGCCAGACGGGTTTCGCGGATTTTATAGCCGATTTTTTCGGAACGGGTGTCAATTGTAACGAGAACTCCGTTATTCTTTAATTCGGCTTCTACTTTGGCTGCATAGTCAATGTATTTATCGGAAATTGGTAAAATTCTTACTTGCTCTGGGCACAACCAGGTTGGGAATTTACCTGCGTATTTCTCGATAAGCCATGCCAGAGTTCTTTCGTAGCAGCCCATGGAGGTTCTGTGGATAATGTATGGGCGGACTTTGTCGCCGTTCTGGTCGATGTAGGTCATGTCGAATTGTTCGGCTAACACGGCATCCCATTGGATGGTAATCATGGTGTCTTCTTTGCCGTATACGTTTTTGGCCTGGATGTCTACTTTGGGGCCATAGAATGCTGCTTCTCCATCTTCTTCGGTAAATGGAATATTTAATTCGGTCAGGATGTTACGGATTCGATTCTGGGTGTCTTCCCAAATTTCGGCACTTCCCACATATTTTTCTTTGTTGTTTGGATCCCATTTGGAGAGACGATAGCTTACGTCCTCTTCTACTCCCAGGGTCTGGAGGCAGTATCTTGCCAGGTCGAGACAGCCTTTGAATTCTTCATCCATTTGGTCTGGTCTTACAATTAAATGACCTTCGGAAATGGTAAATTGGCGAACTCTGGTGAGACCGTGCATTTCACCAGATTCTTCATTTCGGAAAAGGGTTGAAGTTTCGCCGTAACGTATTGGCAGGTCACGATAGGATTTTTGGCTGTTTTTGTATACGTAGTATTGGAATGGGCAGGTCATTGGACGAAGTGCAAATACTTCTTTATCTTTTTCTTCGTCGCCTAATACAAACATACCTTCCTTGTAATGGGACCAGTGTCCGGAAATTTCGTACAGGTCACTTTTTGCCATTAAAGGGGTTTTCGTTCGAACGTAGCCACGTTTTTCTTCTTCATCTTCAATCCAGCGTTGCATGGTTTGAATCATTTTAGCGCCTTTTGGCATAAGAAGTGGAAGTCCTTGTCCAATTACGTCTACCGTGGTAAAAAGTTCCATTTCACGTCCTAATTTGTTATGGTCACGCTTTTTGATGTCTTCCAGGTGTTCCAAGTATGCTTCCAGTTCTTCCTTTTTGTTGAAGGCGGTTCCGTAGATTCTTTGGAGCATTTTATTTTTTTCACTGCCTCTCCAGTATGCTCCTGAGGAGGAAATGAGTTTGAAGGCTTTGATGTTTTTGGTGCTCATAAGGTGTGGTCCGGCACACAGGTCTACAAAGTCTCCCTGACTATAGAAGGAAATAATGGCATCTTCTGGCAGATCCTGAATTAATTCTACTTTATATGGCTCGCCTTTTTCTTCCATGAATTTGATCGCTTCTTCGCGGGGCATAGTGAATTTTTCCAGCTTTGCTCCTTCTTTAATGATTTTTTTCATTTCTGCTTCCAGTTTATCCAGGTCTTCTCTGGAGAATGGTTCTGCTTCAAAATCATAGTAATAGCCTGTGTCAATGCTTGGCCCAATGGCTAATTTTGCATTGGGATAAAGTCTTTTTACGGCTTCTGCCAGTACATGAGAGGTTGTATGACGAAGAGCGGCCAGGCCTTTTTCATCATTTGCTGTCAGGATGCTTAACTGGCAGTCGGTTTCTACCATTTCTCTTAAATCTACTACTTTTCCGTCTATTTCACCAGCACATGCCATTCTGGCCAGACCTTCGCTGATATCAGCAGCAATTTCTAAAACGCTCATGGCCTTGTCGTATTCTTTTACGGAACCGTCTTTTAATGTTATCTTCATACTGAATTCTCCTTTTCTTTTTGCTTGATTTTCTTTTGTTTAATCATTTTTGTCTTAATCTCTTTTGTCTTAATCTTCTTTTTGCCTTAATCTTCTTTTGCACTACTTGCTTTTTCTTTGTTTGCTTTTTCTTTGTTTACTCTTTACTTTGTTTACTCTTTACTTTATTTGCTTTTTTGCTTGCTTTTTATTTGCTTGCTTTGCTCCCTTTTACTTTACTTCCTTTTTTACTTTACTTGTTTTTTTCTTTACTTTTTGGCTTTAACTGCTCGACTTCAACAACTTTACTTTCGCTTGTTCCGGCTTCACTTGGCCATTATGTGCTAAAAAATAATTTCAGAACGACTTTTCAGCTGTTATCTCTCCTGTTTTTTCGAGGAACTTCTTAAAATCATTTTCTAGCTTTCTACAAATGTAGCAAAACTTATCTTGAATACTTTCCTCAGAATACGGCAATACAAAAAACCCGTCTCTTCTAAAAACCAAAAATCATTTTGGTCTTTAGAAGGGACGGGTAATATATACTCGCGGTTCCACCCTTGTTGCTCTCAGATACACTTGCTCATTGATTTTGAAAGCCACTTCATAAGATGATAACGGAATCACCGGACCTTATTGGGGTCACTCAGAGGTGGTCTTGGGCTGGCTCTCATTAGAATGCTTTCAGCAAATTGCATTCCTCTCTGAAATAAGTTTCTCAGCTTACTCTTCTCTTCAACGTTTTCTCTTTATATTCCTAGATTATATCACGGTGTTGAATTTTGTCAACCCAAAACCGAATTCATTTATTAATAAAAAAGAACCAATTTTTGAAAAAAAATACATTTTTTGAAAATATGATCCATGCTAGATTAAAAAGTGGACAACCAAAGTCATCCACTTAAACATTTGAATGAAATAGGTAAAAAAATAATGGCTCCCTCGGTAGTAACCCCGAATGAACCATTATTCTACAACTTGTATGGTACAGGTATCTGTTATTCCATTGGCTAATGTAATAGTCAATGTAACGGTTCCCATATCCAAAGCCTTCACATTTACAGTTGCAATTCCTGTATTTACACCAGCCTCTTCGGCAACTTGTATAATACCTTCCTTGCTGATTGTAATCTTCGGCTTTTCTTCTGTACTACCTGGCTTAATGATAGCCTTCAGGATCTTAGCCACTGAGGTATCATTTAAACTAATGGTAACTTCTGACTCTACGAACTTAATGCTCTGAGCTGGGGGACCTACGATTATGCTACAGGTTAAAGTCTTCAAAGTTTTCTTTTTGATGTCTTTTACTGTAACTGTAATGCTGGTTTCTCCTACTCCGATAGCAAGAACGCTGGCTTTTGTTGGACCAATCTTCTCTAATGAGATAATGTCCTTATCCGTTGCCTTAAAGGTCACGGTCTCGCCGGCATCCCGGTCTACATTACGTACGCTGAGGTCAAGGGAATCTTCCAAAACAAGCTTCATCGTCGTATAATTCAGCCGCGCATCAGACGCTTTTTCCTTTTTTACCTCACTGGCTTTTGCAACTGCAGTGTTATTGGAAAGTGGAATGTTTGGTAGCGGCAATGAGCCGATAAGGACCAAAAGGAATGCGAACACAACGACTTTCTTCATAATAAAAGATACTTTTCTCATGTCTCATCCCTCCAAACTGGGTTGACTGCATCACATTTGGTATTTTTTATTATATACTCATATTAACTCCATATTTTGTCAGAAAAATGGCAAAAATTAATAAAATTGATTTTTTCTCATGCCTTGTTTTTTTTATTTTGTTATACTAAAATATATATAGTTTGTTATATATATTATTCCATTTGTATGCATACTAGTATAGCATTCATTAAATTTGATTTGTTAACATTTCACTAAGGATATTTTTCTGAGAGTGCAGTGAAAAAAAACGTTGGCGTAGCGAGCTAGGCTGAGCCTTTTTTGACTGTGCTCTCAGGAAAATAAACCCTAGTGTACCATCTTCTAAATAACTGGACCAATCGGTGAGGATGATTTTTCGAGAGTACGGATGAAAAAACGTAGGTGTAGCGGGCTACACTGAGGCTTTTTCATTCGTGCTCTCGGGAAATCAGACCAGCGAATGGTC
>JAVBLX010000080.1:0-60813 GCA_031553075.1 Acetivibrio sp. | reverse complement strand
GGAGCGAAGCGGCTCATATGATGATCAGACCTTTAATGCATTGCAAAATGCTTTGGGAGTAGGAAAAATTGATTATAATGAGAAAAATCATATGCTTACAGAAAAGGATTTTGAATTTCTGGAAGAATGGGAAAAGAAAATGGTCGGAAAGAAGAGTGGCTATAACCTGGAAAAAGGCTGGGGAGATGTAATTCTCGGATTTGCGACATTAATGGCTGGTTTTGCGGCAAAAGGGATATCGGTAAAAGAGGCTGCACCCAAAGTAAAGGGTGTAAAGGTAAAGAATGGACAAAAAGCTTTTGGTAATAAGGGAATTACCGTAAGTAAGGGGGTTGCTGACGGTGGCGGTAAAGCTACAAAGGGAGTTGGTGGAGCTCCAAAAACAATTAGTACACAAGGAGCTGAGAGTGTTAACAAGGCCTTCCCTAAAGGATATGAGCCACCATATAAGCCGGGAACACAGACGCAAGTAATAGAATTGACTCAAAATACAAAACCTGGAGAGTTTGTGAGAGTATATGATAATGTTAATTCAGGACAAGCCGGAGGTTGGTTGATGAAAGGGGAAGATATTGCAGGACTAACACCTCAACAAATCCAGAATAAGTTTGCACTTCCTACAACACCAACCCATGTAACAGATGTTACATTAAAAGCAGGTACACAGTTGCGAACTGGTACTGCCAATGGATTGTTTGGATATGAAGGTGGAGGTATACAGTTTGATCTGATGGGACAAAGAACAGGCGAATTTACTAATGGTAGATTGCTGCCTTAATTAAGGAGGCTATAATGAGTTCAAATTATGAGATAATAAATAAAACACTGAAAACAGATGACTTTACAGCCAATTTTGAACATAATATTCAAGATGTTATATTTTGGGATGGAATCTATGTCATTTTGCTTTCCATACCGAATGAAGTTAACGAAGTAGACAATATTTATGGCGTCAACTTATGTGGAGAAGTAATATGGCGAATAGAAAATCCTATAAAAGCATTTAAATTAAGCAAAGATGAGCAAGGTTATGATTATTTGGCTTCAAGTATATATGTTCACCTACATATGAGTGCAGAGGGAGTCTTCACAGCAAATACTTTTTCCGGGATGAGATATATATTCGATTATAAAACTGGAAAATTGTTAAAACAAGAGTGTAGTCGATGGTAATAAGACTTTAAGGTAGTAAGTTGACAAAGTTTTGAATTGAAATGAGGTGAAGAAAATGGCAAATATAAAGTACATTGGTAAAGATACTGTAACCCTAGAATGTGGATTTTTTCAGCCCAGTGAAATAAGAGCAGATGGACTAGCAAATGATATGAATACAATGCCTATATTGACGCTGGGGATTAGAAATGACAGTGGGAAATTAGTAATTGAAGAAACTGAATATACTAGCCAATATTTAAAAGAGTAAAAGATTGTTTCTAGTATTATTATAATAAGATGACGTATTCAGTTAAGGATTTGCCACACATGTGTGGTGTAAAGCATCCTTTACAGGGTACGTTGTTTTACTGTGAAAAAAAGCGGACGAAAAAGAGCAGATGATAAGTTGAGAAAAGTATGGTAAAATGTAGGAAAACCGAGCGTTTTACCATTTGATTATAGATAACCAATCCCAGCCCCAAGGGAGTTGGTGGAGCTAAGTATGAAATTACGTGGAATAAGAACATCAATGCAACACAGGAAGTAAAGAAGGAACTAATATTCCTAAATCAATCACAATAAAAGGGCAGAGTGTAAATGGGAAAGAAGTGTGGGTTCATGGAAATGCAACCAAGCATATGGGTGAATTTGTAAATTCCACTAAAGGATCTATTATTGGTGAGAACGAGTTAATGTTAAGCTTTCAAGATTCGGTGTCACAGGTTTTGCCAAAAGTTCAACCGGGAAGAAACTTCTTTAATATTAATGGTTGGGAAATTGGTATAAACGGTGATACGGGGGTAATATATCACGCATTGTACAAATAGGAGGGTGTTAATTACAAGGGCAAGTTATTTGAAAATATTGGAATAGGTATGCCTATAGAAGATGTACTCAAACTTGAACCCAGTTTTGAATATGATGATTTTGAAGAAGTTTATGTAAGTGATAAAGGGATATTTATTGAGACGGACCCCGAAACTAATCAGGTTATGTGGATTTCTATATTTATTAAAGAACTGGAAACAGACAAATTTGATGAAGCAAATTGGTGATTTATTTTCCACAGAATAGTAGAGTTAATAGGTCTGGTGGGGAATGGTACAAAATGGAGACTAAATAATTGTCAGAATATAAAATCACATAACATACCAAATCAATATGGGGTTTCAGAAGAAATATATGAAGCGTTGTTAGAAGAAATCAGTTTACGCTTTAATCAGATTATAGAAAGTATAAAAAAATTAAAAAAACAAGGAGAAATTCAATATGAAAAATGCAGACATCTTTATGCAATATCTACCGTTTCTTATCCCAGTTATTATAATTGAGGTTGGTCTCATGGCGGCCGCCCTGATACACATTTTTACACATAAAACTTATAAAACCGGCAACCGGGTAATCTGGGTAATCCTGAGTTTTGTACAGATTATTGGACCGATTCTTTATTTTATTCTTGGAAAGAGCGATGAAGAGTAAAAAGATATTCACGTCGGATGCTGATAGGAAAGGAACACTTACATGGACATTTTGAGTATACAAAATATATCAAAAAGCTTTGGAAACCGTAAAATAATTGACAATCTTAGTTTTAACGTTTCGGAGCACTCCATCTTCGGATTTCTCGGTCAAAACGGTGCCGGTAAAACCACTACCATGAAGATGATTTTAGGCCTTCTTCCAGCAGATGAAGGCGAAATCCTTGTCTGTAATGAAAAGGTTCATTTTGGACAGACCGAAACAAACCGCCATATTGGTTATCTGCCGGATGTGCCAGAGTTTTACAACTATTTGCGGCCAAAGGAATATTTAAAACTTTGTGGTGAAATAACAGGACTTTCCCCAGACAAGATTAAAACCCGAAGTAACGAGCTAATGGCTCTTGTGGGTCTGGAAGGTCATAATAAGAAAATTGGTGGATTTTCACGAGGAATGAAACAACGTCTGGGGATTGCTCAGGCATTGTTAAATGAACCACGACTTCTGATCTGTGATGAGCCAACGTCTGCTCTTGACCCTATCGGCAGAAAAGAAATACTGGATATCCTCCAAACAGTAAAGGGCAGGACGACAGTTGTGTTCTCCACGCACATCCTTTCTGATGTGGAGCGTATCTGTGATCAGATAGCTGTATTAGACCAAGGCAAGCTGGCTCTTTCAGGCACTCTGCAAGAGCTGAAGGCTCAGCACAAAGCAGACAGTATTTTGATTGAATTTGGTTCCACCAAAGAGAAGGAACGATTTATGGGACTTCCAGGTATAAAGTCGCTTTTAGTCCATTCAGAGCAAAGTGCCATGGGAGTTTACCTGCATACTGCTGATGTTGCCAAAACCGAGATCATCGTTTTGGAGGCCCTCGCTGCAAATAAGCTTCTGCCTCTCCGACTTGAGGTTTTAGAGCCTACAATGGAAGGCATGTTCATGGAGGTAGTGCAATGAAATCTTATATAGCTTTTGTAAAGAAAGAATGGATAGAGAACCTGCGAACCTACAAGCTGCTGATTATGGGGGTGGTATTCCTGCTGTTTGGAATGATGAGTCCGGTTCTGGCAAAAATGACTCCTGACATAATCCGCTTATCCGGTATGGACATCAATATGCCAGACCCAACAGCCCTTGATTCATGGGGGCAATTCTTTAAAAATATAGGACAGATGGGGCTTATGGTTCTGGTAATTGTATTCAGCGGAATTATGGCAAGTGAGTTCAGCAAAAATACGTTGGTCAATATTCTGACAAAAGGTATGCGCCGCAGTATTGTTGTTTTATCCAAATTCACTATGGCAGTCCTGATCTGGACCGTTAGCTATCTTTTCGCTCTGGGTGTCTGCTATGCATATACAGCATACTTCTGGCCGGCAGGCGAAATGCATCATGCTTTTATTGCCTTCTTCAGTATGTGGCTTTATGGCATTCTGCTCATTTCATTGGTTATACTGGGAGGAATATTGTTTAAAAGCATCTTTGGTAGCCTGCTGCTGACCGGAGGAATCGTTGTTGTACTAATAATATTGGAGATTATTCCTAACCTGCAAAAATATAACCCAATCCAATTGTCCAGTGCCAATTTAACCTTACTTGCCGGACAGATGGAGGTAACAGATTTTGTTCCTGCGATTATAATGGGTATGGTTCTTATCATTACTAGTATGGCTTCGTCTATGGTGATATTTAATAAAAGGCAGCTTTGAGGTTAACAGGAGGGATTGCCGTGAGCACAACAGCAGCGATTAATATTGTGTTAGAAGCTTTTGCTTTTGCAGTTTCGTTCATCATATTGATCAGCTTAATTTTAAATAATGTCAAAGACAAGCTTAACAAGCTGTTCCTATGGGTGATATCCTTCAACGGTATCGTCCTGTTTTGTGATATCATAAATTGGATTTTTGATGGCAGTACGACTCCTCATACCAAACTGATTCTCTGGATATCCAATTTCTTTGTTATTACCCTATGTTTGCCCGGCACGGCTATTTACACCGATTACCTTGTTACCTATATATCAAGAAGGACGAAAATTTCAAAAAAGATCGTCCCCACCATGTATGGATTTTACATTGCAGCTATTTTGATAACGGCGATAGCACAATTCAATAATTTGTGCTTTTATATTGATGAAAACAATTTTTACCGTCGAAACGACTTTTTTTGGATACCATATGCCATGCCAGCAATCACATTTATTTTGACAACATTCCTAATTCTTCGATATCGAAACAAATTGGGAATAAAAGACGCCATCGCCTTTTCCAGTTGCATCGTCCTCCCTGTCCTGGCAATAATATTTCAACTTCAATTTTATGGCTTGTTGCCCATATATATCGTAAATACAGTAGCATGGCTCATCATTTATGTAAGAATCCATTTGGAACAAAGCAGGCAGCTTATGCAGAATGAACTGGAGCTTGCCAATTCTCGTATTGACATTATGCTTAGTCAGATACAGCCCCATTTTCTTTACAATTCTCTAGACACAATTGAAACTCTTTGCACAAAGGACGGCAGACAAGCAGCGGAACTGGTCAGAAGCTTTGCTACATATCTGCGTGAAAACATGGATTCACTGACACAAAAGGAGCTGGTTCCCTTTGAGCGGGAATTAGCTCATGTTAAAACCTATTTGGAAATCGAAAAGAAACGTTTTGGCGAAAGGCTTCAAGTTTCTTATGACTTGGAAACCATTGATTTTGCAGTACCTACACTTACGATCCAGCCCATTGTGGAACATGCGGTATGCCATGAGGGCTTAGAAAAAGCAGAAGTTGGAAGGGTGATGCTTGCTACGCGTCTGATACCAAATGGGGTACAAATTATTGTGTCCGATAATAGTAGGGGTTATCTCGAAAATGAAATATCGAGACCCCACCAACCCATCAGGGATGAATTCAGTCATGTCGGATTTGAAAATGTGAAAAACAGATTGACAGCTCAGTGCGGCGGTTTCTTAACGGTAGAGAGCACAACCAGTATGGGAACGGTTGTAACTATAACAATCCCCAATGTAAGGAGCTTGAGACGTAATGATATGAATCCAAATAGCAGGCAGGAGGGATGATTATGAGTACGATAGCTTCCATTAACATTGCAATGGAAACCTTTGCTCTCGTTATTTCGTTGATTATGTTTGTTGGCTTATTTTTAAGCAATACCTACAGTACCCAGTTAAACCGTCTTTTTATAATTACCTTGTCCATTAACATAGTCATTCTGCTTTGTGATATGCTAAACTGGTTTTTAGATGGCAGCCCTCATTCCTATGCAACGCCGATTCTTTTGTGGACAAATTTTTGCATTATAATATTATGTCTGCCTGCGTCTGCCATTTATACAGACTATCTGGTCACCTATATCTCAACAAAGGCAAATATATCACAAAGAATTGTAGTTGTAACATATGTGTTTTACGGTATCTTTATAGTTATAACGGCTATTGCACAGTCTAATAATATGGTTTTTTATATTGATGAAAAGAATCATCTCTGTCGAAACAGCTTGTTTTGGATTCCTTATTTTATGCCGGTGGTTACGTTTGTTGTTACAACCGTTCTTCTTATTATTTATAGAAAAAGATTAAGTATACGAGATTCCATAGCATTTTCCAGCTATATTGTTCTTCCGGTTATAGCCATTGTCATTCAACTCAAGTTTTTTGGTATCACGTCAATATATGTTGTCATCACATTGGCCTGGCTTATTATTTACGTCAGGATTCAGACCGAGCAAAGCAAATTGCTTGCTCAAAAGGAGCTGGAATTGGCAAACTCTCGAATTGATATCATGCTAAGTCAGATACAGCCGCATTTTCTCTATAATTCATTAAACACAATCGAAAACCTTTGCATGAAGGATGGCTGGCAAGCAGCGGAAATGGTGCGGAATTTTTCTGTGTATCTTCGGGAAAATATGGACTCCCTCACGCAGAAGGAGCTGGTTCCCTTTGAACGGGAATTATCACATGTGAAAACCTATTTGGAGATTGAGAAAAAGCGTTTTGGTAAAAGGCTTCAAGTTTCCTATGACTTGGAAACCATTGATTTTGCAGTGCCGACACTTACGGTTCAGCCCATTGTGGAAAATGCGGTATGCCATGGTGTTTTGGAGAAACCAGGGGGAGGAACGGTGACGATTTCCACACGATTGCTCCAAAATGGAGTGAAAATTATTGTGTCTGATGATGGCGTGGGTTATCAAGCAAAAGAAACAGCGGAATCCCACGAAAAAGCCCAAGATGAAAGGAGCCATGTCGGGCTTGAAAATGTGAAAAGCAGATTGATGGCTCAGTGCGGTGGGTTATTAACGGTAGAAAGTAGAATCGGTGAAGGAACAGTAGTAATGATGACAATTCCTGATGTAAGAAGAATAAATAAATAATAGTAATCGGTATAGAAAATCCACAGCGAGACAGGTTGTGGATTTTTTTTGAAAAAATTTACAAAAACATGGAAATAACATGCACCTTTTGGTGCACTTGGGTTGGTATACTATTGAAATAAACCAAATTAAGGAGGATATGGATTTATGAAACAAAAGAAAATTTTATCACTTGTATTAGTATTTTTCATGATATTTTCTTCTATACCTTTTACAAGTATGGAGGTTAAGGCAAGTGCTTCTACACGTACGATTGCACTGGATTTTACAGGAGCCGATGTCACAAATACATCAGGTGCATCTCTGGGTAAAAATCCGCAGGCGGCAGATATAACGGATGTCTCGGATTCTGAAAAATGGGCATGGTATTATAATGGTGACGGACAAGGGCATGCCGGAAAGGTACTGGTGCTTGATGGGTTTAACTTATCTTGCAACGATAAGCCGGACGCTCTCAAAGTTCCGGGCGGTACTACTATAGTACTGAAAAATTCAAACTCAATTACCAATACAATGGTCTACACGGATACATATTCTAATGGTATTTACAGTGATGGTGCCCTAATAATTACAGGAAGCGGCGTGCTAACGGTTGAGGTAATCAATGGAAGTAGCAATGGAAGTAATAATGCCAACGGTATATTTGCCATGAATGGGACAATAACGATTAACGGCGGTGCGATTATTGAAACAGCTGCTAATACCCGTGGAATTTCCACTGATTATGGGGGAGATATCCTTGTTTCAGGAGCAAATACTTCCCTTACAGCTACCGGTCGTAACACGTATAGTACCGGTATCCGAACAGATGAAAGTGGCAGTCTGCTTTCGGTAACAGATGGGGCGGCAGTTATTGCATCAGGTACATATTGCGGAATTTATACAAAAGACCTTACGGCTGATGCAACCAGCAATGTTACCGCAACAGGAAATGGGAGCTATGGAGCATTTGGGGATCTAAACGGAACTATTACCCTTACAGGAGTGGCCGTCAAGGCAGGTGCGAATGCAGGTAGTGCCACTATTGTAGAAGGTAATAGATCAAATTTAACCAACACAAGCAACAAATATGTCAATATCACTGTAGCAGAGGCTTCTGTAACCAAAAAAGCAATTGACGCCTGGATCTTGACAGCAAACAACGGCGGTCCGTTAACTGGTCTTACTGTCACAGATACAGATGCTAACACAGTCACAGTGACAGGCACGGCAATTGAAACGGCCACAGCCGCACTCACCTTGGCAATTCCGGCAGGTGTTACCGTGGACTGGCAAGCAACCATGTCAGGCTCTGCGGACAAAGTAATACACCTCACAGGAACAAATAATACAGGCATCTTTATGGTATCAGCAGGTGCTATTACATCAACCAGTACCGCTAAGACCGCAGCATACGGAAATGCTGTCATTTGGAATGAAAACGTCACCGCTGTAAATATCACAGGCGGTACAGTAACCGGAGGTGCTGGCAGCGGCAATTACAGTTATGGAATATATAACAATTCAACAGGTGCCGTTACCATTTCCGGTGCGGCTAAGGTAAATGGTGGCAGCAGCAGTACCGAAAGTCATGGTATTTTCAACAATGTTGCAGGAGGCAGCATAACCATCTCCGACACAGCAGAGGTAAATGGCGGCACAGGTGGCATAACTAAAGGAATTTGTATGGCATATGGCTCTCTTTTTGCCACCGGTGGGAAAATTATCAGCATAAAAGGAGCCGGTGTACATTTCAGTAGCTCATCGGATAATTCGGGGACATTTAGCGGTTCTGCCCTCGTTTTCGGAAAACCAGCATTTGGTGGTAGCAAAAATATAGTTCCAACTTACTCAAATGATGCTATAGCGATTTCATGGGACGGACTTGCTTCAACGTATACCAAAGACTCAAGCACAGGTCTGACAGTGACTGCGGCAGCCGGTGCAACGACAACAGCGAAATGGGATAGTTCGTCTGGTGCAGGCGTTACATATACTCGTGGCGGCTCGGACACCACAGGCTTTATTGCTGTTCCGGACGTGACTGTGGGTACGCCTACAATCACAGGCGTCAGTGCAGGCACTGCTACAATAGCGGCTTCAGGCGGTACAAGCCTGATCACTGTAGCAGGCACTCACCTTGCCGACGGCATGAAGGTCACTGCATTTGACAGCGGCGGAACAGCAACAGCCATAACAGGCACAACCACAGGCAGTGGCACAAGCCAAACCGTGACACTGACATTCCCGGCTAACGCATCAACATCTGATGCCAAGGCTTATACAATAAAAGCATCTACAGACAGCGGTTCAACTTGGAGCGGTCAAACGGCGACTGTCACAGTATCGCAAGCACCATCACAGGAAGCTGTCACTTTATATTTCAGAAACGACAGCACCAACGGTTGGAATTTGTACACGGATAAAACAGCCGGCTCTACAAACGTATACACAGGCAATGGCGGAGGAGGAGACGGGGCAGGCAACAAATGGAAAGTAGAAGAAGCTACCCTCAAGCTAAAAGACGGATTTTTCCTCAACACCTCTACAGGTGTCGGCTTGGACATGGCGACTAATACAATCCTTGATGTCACAGGCACAGCGACTATTATGTCCACCGTTCAATCAGGCAGCAATACCACTACAGGCATAAAAGCTTCTAACGGTGAAATAACCATTCAAGGTAGCGGAATGCTGAATGTCTCTTGCGTCGGCGCGACTGCAAGCACAGGCAGGATAACCGGTATTGATTCATACGTTGTTACAACAATGAAAGGCAGTGTTACTGTAAGTTCAAGCACATTAGGAACCACAACAAGTGCAAATAATACCGCAGTATCTGTGTCTGGTAAACTTACAATGGAGGACAGCGCAAAGCTATATGCCACAGCCGGCACAGCTTCCGATAGTATGTCCTACTCATACGGCGTTGATATTGCCGCCTCAGGTAGTGCTGGCGATGTGGTCATGTCAGGCACTTCGATAATTGTGGCAATAGCAGGAACGGCGATGGCAAACCGCAGCATCGGCGTACACATTGCAAAAGGACTTAATTCCACCATTGCAAGCACGGCAAGCCTAAACGGTACAGGCAACGACTTTGCCTTTGGCGTGACAAGCGCAGCGACAATTAAACCCGGGGGCTTAAAGCCCGTGTATGATACATTAACTATTGGCGACTGGATTGGTACAGTCATAACCAACAAGCAGTTTTCAACGTTAAGTGACGGAACCACAGCTCTTAAATCAGGAAAACTGGTATCCGTAGGCAATACCGTAACGCTGGCGATCAAAAAGGACGGCACTGTGTATAATTCCCATGGAAAGACATTCAACTTGTATGAAGGTGGTACATCAAAATACACAGGCCAAGGCACAACCGGCACGGTGTCGTTTCCCGGTGTGGAAAATGGTACTTATGATATATATGACGGCACCACTGACACAGGCGTTGACGTAACGGTTAATAATGCGGCGGCAACGGCCAACCTTAACTACTATACTGTGAAATTTGCGGTTGCAAATGCCTCTCTTGCCAGTGGTTCCACAATCTCGGCAACCTATAACGGATCGCCTGTTTCTACAACAAACGTAGTCTTGGGCGGTAAAACCCTTGTCATCACCGCTGTGGGAGCGGGTACTGACACCTACACCTATGCATGGACAGGCACGGGCACAAACGGCGAAACGACAGCATCATTGACCATTAACAATTTAGCCGCCGCTGTTAACGCAACCTGCACTGCAACAGGTAAGGAATTCCCTAACTACACGTTGTTTGTACAAGAAAACGACAACAAGATTTACATGACTAACGTCGAGGGCGGTGAGGCCACCGATCTTACCGGTATTACATGGGATGGCACAAAAAAAATACTCACACTCAGCAATTTTAACTTCACAACGAAAGTAGCCTCTCCAGGCTTTGCATTGAAACTGCCCGACGGAGCAACCATTAATGCAAACGGAACATCCACCATTAAGGCAAACAGCGGAAACGGCATCTCTGCGCGAGACCTCAAAATAACCAGTGATGATGCAAGTGTTCTTAATGTGAAAAGCGCCATGTACACTTTTGTCAATACTCCTGTCATCGAAGGTACTTATCAATGGAGAGGTAGTGTAAACGCTGATGATATAGACGGCGAAGGTGTTTGGTCCAATCCACCACTAGTTTCAAGCGGGAATAAAGGCGTTGCCATCAAGTTTAGCAAGCCCGCCGACCCGACACCCTCTGGCTCCGGCAGCTACTCTGATGGCGGTTCCACACCGGATTCCAGCGTCATGGTAGACGGCAAATTGGTTGACGCAGGTAAGGTTGAGACGAGGAACAACGAAACCATGGTTACGGTCAATCAGACCGTACTGGATAAGCAAATCGAAACCGCTCATGACAACGTAACAATCGTAGTGCCTACCACCAACGCAGGGACAGCCACAGCACAGTTGGTTGTTAAAAACGTTGAGGATATGGCTCAAAAGGACATGACCCTTAACGTTAAGGTAGGGCTTGTCGAGTACGACCTGCCGACCGCCGCCATTGACACAACAGCGGTTCTGACAGCATTAGGTGCAACAAATTCCGCCGACGTAGTATTCAATATCAGTATCACCAGTAAGGTGGATACCGCCACTGCTTCAAAGGTAGAAGGCGCATTAAAAGCAGCAGGCATTAACGTATTCCTGCCTGCGGTAGAGTTTAAGGTAACAGCGGTTTACAACGGGCAGACAGTTGAAATTGATACCTTTGACAGCTATGTTGCTCGTGTAATCCAGTTAACCGCCGACCAGGCGAAGAAGATTACGACTGCGGTTGTCGTTGAAGCGAACGGCAAGCTGCGTCATGTACCAACAAAAATATATCAGGAAAACGGTGAGTGGTATGGAAAAATCAACAGCAAGACCAACTCTGCTTATGTTCTGATTTACAGAGGAACCAACTTTACCGATATCAAAGGAAAGTCCTATGAAGCAATGGCAAAGGAAATGTCAGGACGTAAGATTATGACTGGTTTTAGCACCAAGGGCGTGAAAACCTTTGGCGGAGAGAAGAAAATCACCAATTCTGGTCTGGCTCTGGTATTGGTAAGAGCACTTGGTCTTCCTGAGAATGGAGATTATTCCGTCTTCAAGAAAGCAAACTCCAAAACCTTATATGCCGGAGCATTAGGAACCGCATATGAATACGGCATCATTACCAAGGCAGAAGCAGCCAAGTTTGTCCCTGGAGCAAAAATCAGCCGCCAGGATGCTATGGTAATGATTGCCCGGGCAGCAAAGGTAGCAAACTATAAAGGGAAATCTGTAAGTGTTGCAGCGTATACCGATGCGTCTCTGGTCAAAAAAGAGAATCTGAGCGCCGTAAAATTCTGCGTGGGCTCCGGTCTGGATAAAGGTTCAAAAGGAAAGCTGAGACCGAATGATTATATTACCCGGGCAGAAGCCGGAAGTATGATATTCAAACTGCTTCAGAAGGCAAAATTAGTATAGAATCTGTTGCCATATGTATTAAATTAAAGCTATTACTCCGGCGCTAAAATATCGCAAGTTTTTGCAGGCAAGAAACCCATATATTCAAGCTTACTCGCCTGCAAAAACGGCGATATTTAACCGCCGGAGTAATAGAAAGCCACTTCATGAGAAACTATGAAGTGGCTTTCTATATAGAGAATTATTAAAAACAGTATCACCCATAACGGCAGTGTGGTAAAAACTGGTTTAAGGGATAAACTGATTCTTAGAAAAAAGTGGAAAACAGCAAAGAAATATTGAGAAAAATGTGTGTTATATTAGTTGTATAAAGTGGATTTGTGTGGCATACTATAGTTATCAAATGTTAGAGGTGATCGATATGAAACGAAATGCCACAGAATCACTTATTATATGGAAAAATAATGAAGAGCGAAAACCATTGATATTAAAAGGGGCCAGACAGGTAGGTAAAACATGGCTCATGAAAAATTTTGGTGAAAACTATTATAGAAGTTATGTATATTTTAATTTTGATGAAGAAGCTGAACTGAAATCTATCTTTGAAACAAATAAAAATCCACAGCGTATCATCGAACTATTAAGTCTTCTATCAGGTGAGAAGATTTTACCAGGTGAAACACTTATTATTTTTGATGAAGTACAGGAATGCTCAGAAGCACTCAATTCCCTTAAGTATTTTCATGAAAAATCCAATGAATATCATATTATAGCGGCGGGAAGCCTTTTGGGGACACTATTGGCTCAACCGAAGTCGTATCCGGTGGGACAGGTAAATCTTATTCAGATATATCCCCTTGCTTTTGACGAATTTCTTGCTGCAATAGATGAGTCGTTATACGACTATTATCGTAGCATTAAAAAGGGACAGATGATAGAAACGATTATTCATAATCGACTATTGGAAATGTACAATTATTACCTCATTATTGGTGGCATGCCGGAATGTGTTGCATCCTGGGTTAGGAACAAAGATCCCCAAAAGATAAATCAGATTCAGGAAGAACTGATTTCCATCTACGAGAATGATTTTTCAAAACATAATGGCAAGGTAAATAGTGGCCGGATTCTGATGGTTTTCCGCAGTATCGTTTCTCAACTAGCGAAAGCAAATGAAAAGTTTATGTACGGAGCAGTTCGGGAAGGAGCAAGAGCAAGGGACTTTGAAGAAGCTATCGAGTGGCTTGTTTCTGCTGGAATGCTGAATCGCATATATAATGTTTCAAAACTGGAACATCCACTTATTGCTTTTGATCGGCTTGACAGCTTCAAGCTCTTTGTTTTTGATACCGGATTGCTAAAATATATGGCGGGTCTTGATAATTCGTCAATTCTATTAAAATCAGATTATCAGCTTAAAGGTCCATTGACAGAGAATTTTGTATTACAGCAATTAAAGGGAAAGTTTGCCCTTGAACCGAGATACTTCTCAACCAAGAACAGTGAATTGGACTTTGTCTTGCAGTATGGAGCAGAAATCATTCCGGTAGAAGTCAACGGTGGTGAAGATAAAGCAGCACCTGCGTTTAAAGCATATGTAAATGAAAATAATCCAGTAAACGCAATTCGGTTTTCAAAACGTGGATACCGAAAGGACGGATTGATTACAAATGTACCTTTATATCTGGCAAGTAAGTTGGACGAATTGTTAGATGATACCAAGGGTGATTGAGATGAAACCCAATATAAGATCCAATATAAGACAGGGCTATCCATGGCAGATTTGGAGGGATTAAAAGAGGAAATGAAGGTCTGAACAGCGTGAGAAAAGCAGTAGAATAAAAGCAGCAGAATAAAAATAACAGATGAATGGAAAACTCCAATTGTTTATAAAAATAAGCAATTGGAGTTTTTTGGGATTAATATATGACAATGCATAGATTGTCAAAAAAAATATGAAAAAACATAAAAAAATATGCACCTTTCAGTGCACTTAGGCTGGTAGAATATAAACAGAGATAAAATGGAGATAAAACAGAGATAAAACAGAGATAAAACAGAGATAAAACAGAGATAAAAACAGAGATAAAACAGAGGAAGTCAACAACCCCAAAAGCAAGGAGAGTGAACAGATGAGAGTGATTATTGTAGACGATGAGCAAAATGCACTTGAAAATTTACAAGGCAAAATGGAAGAAATACCGGAAATAGACGAAATAATTCTATTTTCTGACCCACAAGAGGCATTTGACTATGCATGCACACAGCATGTTGACGTTGCCTTTTTGGATATAAAAATGCCAGGCATGTCAGGGCTTGAAATAGCTTATAAGCTAAAATCAATTAACATCAAAACGAATATTATCTTTGTAACCGGCTATCCCAACTATGCCTTGGACGCTTTCAAAGTAAAAGCCAGTGATTATCTGCTGAAACCGGCATCCGTTGAAAGTATCCAAAGATCCCTTGAAAATCTCCGCTACCCGGTGGCTAAACCCGAGTCTCGTGTCCGCATCCAATGCTTTGGCGGTTTCGATGTCTTCGTTGATGGGGAAATGATAACCATCCAGCCTAAAAGGGCAAAGGAACTCCTTGCCTATTTGGTAGACCGTCGAGGAACCAGCGTCACTCCCCATAAGCTGGCGGCTATTTTCTGGGAAGACAAGCCCTATGACCGCTCCCTTCGAAGTCAGGTTCAAACCATTATTTCACAGATGATGAAGGCTTTGAAAGAAAATGGTATAGAAGACATTGTTATTAAAAAATGGAATAGCCTTGCCATTGATCCAAGCAAAATTGAATGCGACTTTTATGACTTTCTAAATGGCAACCCCAATGCATTTACCGCTGAATACATGAGCGATTACAGTTGGGCAGAGCTGACCAATGGCTGGCTGCCCCAATCAAATATGGAATAGTCAAAATCCACAGCGAAACAGGTTGTGGATTTTTTTAAAAAATATTTTGAAAAAGCAAAAAAAACATGCACCTTTTGGTGTACTTGGGTTGGTATACTGTAAAAATAAACAAAACCCTAACAAAACCAAGGAGGAAAAAGAATGAAAGGAAAAAGACTCTTTTCAATATTACTGACGTTAACACTTATCGTTGCAATGCTCCCGGATGTTTCTATTCCGGCATTGGCGGCGGCGGCTCCCACTAATGCTACCGAACTGGCGGCGGTTATTAATGGCTGGGCAAATGGCAATGGTATCACAGCAACTCCAAATGGTGCTACTGTTACTGTAACAAGTACGGGAACCCCAACATCTACCACTACGCTGGAATTAAAAATCCCGACAGGTGTTACAGTGGACTGGCAAGCAACGCTAGAAGGTAGTCATCAAAGTGTAATCATAATTAGTTCTGGCGGTGCTAGCTCAGTCTTTAAGATGACTGGCGGTTCTATAACATCAACGAGTACATCCGACAATTGCCAGGCCATTGTTAGTTCTAGCAGTGTCACCGCAATAAACATCGTTGGTGGTACAATCACTTCCGGAACTGGTAGTCGCAATTATGGAATTAACAACATCAGTAGTGGTAGTATAACCATTTCCGGTGGAACAGTGAGTGGCGGAAGTGGCGAACACAGTATAGCAATTCTCAACCAGGGAACTGGAGCCGTGATGGTCGCTGGTGGAATAGTGAATGGTGGCAACGGTTCTAGTTCCAGTACTGGGATTAAAAGTACTGACGCAGCGGTAACAATCTCTGGTGGAGAAGTGAATGGTGGCAGCAGCAATGGCTTTACCGTTGCTATTGATGTGGCTTATGGTAGTAATCCAGCTATCACGATTTCCGGCGGAAAAGTAATTAGCACCAAGGGCTTAGCCGTGGATATTTCAAATACAGGTGCCCTGAACCTAAGTGGCACGGCAGTGGTTTTCGGAAAGGATAACACAAATGCCATAAGAGGTGTGATTCCAGGCATTCTAGGTAATGCTGCAGTGGTTACCTGGACAGGGAACGGCTCAACTTATAATCAAAATGCATCAACCGATTTGACCTCAACAGGACCGTCCGGTACCACTGCGACAGCGAAATGGGATATTGGAGGAGCGGATGGTACGGAGCAGGGAGTAACGTATACCTGTGCAGATGCATCATTAGCAAAGATTGGTTTTATCCTGGTTTCGGATGTGACGGTAACTGCTGCAGCTCCCGCTGACTATACGCTGAACTTGAAGAACGTTAGCGGTACATGGGGGTTATATATGGGGACAGGCACTAGCGAAGGTGACAAATACCCTGCTGATATCGCTTGGAGTGTTAATGCAAGTACAGGTGTCCTCACCCTCAATGGTTTGCGCTTCACCACAACTGCCTCAACGGCTTTGAAAGTTCCTGCTGGTACAACGATTAAAGTTATTGGTGACAGTTCAGTTGTGAGTACATATAGCGATGATGATGAGTGGTCCAGTAGTGGCATTAACTGTAGCTCGGGCAAGCTGACAATTGACGTTGATGAAGGCGTAACGTTTACCACCACTGGCGGTAACAACCCCGATACAAATGATGACGGAAATCCAGGTAACAGTAGTTGCGGAGTTAACAGCTGTGATTTGGAAAAAAAGGGGAAAGGTTGAAAGCTAACGGCGGTATCTCTGATTACAGTGGCGGTGTTAGTTGCGGTGCGAATTGGGATGATAATACCTTCACCATGACGGCTGGAACGCTTATTACCACCGGATCCGAAAGGGGAGGTGGCGCGGTGAAATGTGACATAAGTGTAGGTCTTGAAGCAAGTAGTGTCGTTGTGAACGGTGGTACAATTACGGCTACTGGCAAAAGCGTGAGTCGCCAATACAGCCAAAGCTTTGGTATAAAAGGCCACGAGCTTACGATGAACGCAGGTGAAATTACGGCATCTGCCGCTACTGCCGGTGTTGATGGCTCCAGCGGTGGTCTGAATATGTCAAATAAATTTACCATGAATGGCGGCACAATCTATGCCAAAACTACTTCGATTGGAACAAATTACTACGCAATGGGTGTGGATGGTACCGTACCTGGCGCAAGCACTATTATTATCAAGTCCAAGAACGGTGGTAATTACACGGATGACGCTGCGTTTTACAACGATGATGGTTGGCATAGCATTAAACTGGGAGCTGATGCAAGTGGTGCAGTTGCTACAGATGTAAAAATTACCAAGGCTGCTACCGACTACACACTCACCGTCACTGCAGGCACAGGCGGTACGGCAAGTGGATCTAAGACCCTTGCACAGGGTGCAACCACTACCATTACTGCAAGCGCAAATCCAAACTATACTTTTAGCAGCTGGTCAGTATCCGGTGCCGGAAGTAGCGTAGCAAGTGCAAGCAGTGCCAGTACGACATTTACCATGGGTAGTGCAAATGCCACGGTAACAGCCAATTTTACCTACAATGGCAGTTCCGCACCCGCACCAAATACAGATACAACCCAAGCTCCAACCCAACCCCCGGCCACCGTACCAGTTATTGTGGATGGCAAAGAGATTAATATCGGTAATGTGACTGTAAAGGGTGATACGGCTACCATCACCGTTAACCAGATGGAATTGGATAAACAAATAGCGACAGCCCATGACAGCGTTGTAATTCCGGTGACGACCAATTCAAATACAGTATCCGCCCAGCTTGTGGTCAAAAACATTGAGGACATCAGTGAAAAGCACATGAGCCTTACCGTTCAGATTGACAACATCAGCTATGAGCTGCCTGCTACGGCAGTGGATACCCAGGCATTAATGAAACAGTTTGGTACCGATGACCCAGCCAAAGTACCTGTGAGCATTAACATTACCACTCACGTGGACGACACTACCCAGGCACAGGTTGACAAATCCGTAAAAAAACTTGGCAGCGAACTGGTTGTTCCAGCGGTTCAGTTTACCATTACAGCAAACTATGAAGGTAAAGAAGTAGAAGTAGATACCTTTAACAGCTACGTTGGACGAACCATTACCGTTACTCCGGCACAGGCAAAGAAAATCACCACCGCCGTTGTCGTGGAACCAAACGGCACCACCCGCCACGTTCCGACCAAGGTTTATGAAGAAAACGGAATCTGGTATGCCAAAATTAACAGCCGTACCAACTCCACCTATGTACTAATTTACAAAAAAGATTCCTTCACTGATACAAAAGGAAAATCCTATGCCGCCATGGCAAAGGAAATGACCAGCCGGAAGATTATGACCGGATTTATTGAAAAAGGTGTAAAAACCTTCCAAGGTGAAAAGAAAATCACCAATACCAATTTTGTTCTCACCCTGGTAAGAGCCCTTGGTCTGCCGGAAGATAGCGATTATTCCGTATTTAAAAAAGTAACGGCTCAAACCGCTAATGCAGGAGCCTTAGGAACGGCTTATGAATACGGACTGATCACCAAAGCAGAAGCCGCCAAGTTCGTTCCCGGTAAAAAGATTAGCCGCCAGGATGCCATGTTGATGGTTGCCAGAGCCGCCAAGGTAGCTGATTACAAAGGAAAGTCAGTAAGCATAACATCTTATGCCGATGCGTCGCTTGTCAAGAAGGAGAATTTAAGTGCCGTAAAATTCTGTGTTGGTTCTGGCCTGGATAACGGGTCAAAAGGAAAGCTAAGACCGACAGATTATATTACTCGGGCAGAAGTTGGAAGTATGGTTCTTAAATTACTTCAAAAGTCAAAGTTAGTATAATGGGTGGCGAAATGACAGCCATTGCCTTAAACTTTTGTGGAAAGCGAATGTGATTGATGCTGGAAGCGTAGAATAAAGAAATATGATAGGTTTGATTTACTAAGATGAAAAGAAGAGAGCTCCAATCTGAGGTATTGTCATTTCTGGCAAGATTCCAGGGTTGGGGCTCTTTTGTAGAACCACAAGTAGAAAAACAAAAATATTGACGAACTGATAAAATCTTGATATCATGAAATATATAAAAATATTAGTTTAAATATTAATTCGTGACGTCGTTGTAGACTACTGGTACTGACAGGAAGGAAAGAAAACCTGTTATGGTAGCATAAAATTGACACTGAATGGGAGGCCGCTCCGTAACTGAAAAGTTATGAGTGGTGCTCCTGTTTTTTTGTCCATTTTTTAACGATTTAGGCTGCTGCCAGACCCAAGGAGCTTTGTGATTTTTGTATACCAATCTGTTTCAAAATCAAATAGGAGGGCTGTGTATGGATCAAGTAAGGAGAACAGGAGATTTGTTGAAAATCAAAGAGGAGTATGAAAGTGAGAGAGCCAAGTGGAAACGAGAGGTTTTGATATGTGGTGGCTCAACCTGTGCTGACTGTGATTGTGGCATGATTGAAAAGGCAATTGAGGCTGCACTTAAGGAAAATCATTTGGAAGACGAGGTCAGAGTACTGAAAACCGGATGTATGGGGCTTTGTGGGAAAGGTCCATTGCTGCTTGTGGAGCCGGATGGAATTCTTTATACCTCAATGACACCAACTAAGGCAGAAGACATGGTATTTCGCCATCTTTTGAGTGAGGAAATCTGTGAAGAGTATACCTTTTATGACAATGAATGGAAGATGCATGTGCCAAAGCTGGAGGATATCAGCTTTTTCCGTGACCAGGTGCGGGCAGCTCTGCGAAACTGCGGAATGATGGAATCCGGTTCTCTGAAAGCCTATATTGCCAGAGATGGATACAAAGCAGCAGCGAAGGCTCTTCGCAATGGAAATCCTCAGGAGATCTTAAGTGCACTAAAAAAATCAGGACTTACCAGTCGAGAGGAACCAGGAGTATTAGTAGGAAATCAGTGGGAAAGTGCTCGCAAAGAGCCTTCCAAGGATGGTGAGAAGCTGGTTATCTGCAATACTGGTGACAGCGGCATGACACTTAATATGCCCTTGCTGGAGGGAGATCCTCATAGCATTATAGAAGGCATGATACTGGCAGGCTTTGCCATTGGAGCGAACAAGGGAATCATCTATGTTCGTACCGGCTACAATCTTGCTACTGAGCGGATGACCAATGCCATCCGTCAGGCAGAGGATGCAGGGCTGCTGGGAACCAATTTGTTTGAGAGTGGTGTGGATTTTACGATTGAGTTATGTATCCATAATCGGATATTTATCTGGAAAGAAGAACTGAGCAATTGTCCGAAAGTGATTACGGAGGAAGAAACCTTGTCCAAGGTGCCGTTCCTTTTAACAAATGAAGCCGCTTTCCGTAATGATACCAGAATTTTTACACTAAAGGGGGCTGTACGGAATCAAGGAATTATTGAGGTCTCCAAGGATGCTGTTATTGGCGATATTGTTTTCGTTATGGGTGGCGGCATGGCTGGAAAGAAGGAATTTAAAGGAGTGCATTGTGGTGGTACAACAGCAGGATTTCTTTCTAAAAAGCATTTAAATACCCCTATGAATTATGAAAAGATGGCAAAGCTTGGTATTCATTTGGACGGTAAAGAACTATTCGTTTTGGATGAAGATACCTGTATGGTGGATCAGGTCAGACAATTCCTTGCTTTCTTCCAGGAGCATGGCTGTAACAAATGCAGAGGCTGCGAGAATACCATGAAAGAAATTGGTGAAATCCTGGAGAGAATTCAACGAGGAAAAGGCGAGGCAGAAGATTTGCTACAGTTGAGAAAGCTGGCAGCGGATTTGCAGCAGAATGCAGTTTGTCTTCCTGGTAAGGCAGCAGCCAATCCGGTTCTGACAGCCCTTGATTATTTTGAAGAAGAATTCAAAGCTCATATTAATGAAAAACATTGCATGACTGGAAGCTGTCCTGAACTTCAGACCTGCCCTTGCCAAAATGCCTGCCCGGCAAATGTGGACATATCCGGGTTTGTTACCCTGCTGGCTCTGGGACGAGAAGAAGAGGCATATGAACTTATTCGGGAAGAGAATCCTTTCCCAGCTGTTTGTGGCCGTGTTTGCTCCCATCCTTGTGAGAACTATTGTCCACGAGAGAAGGTAGACGAGACAGTGAATATCCGTGCTTTGGAACGACGTGCTGGAGAGTTTGTGCTACAAGGAAAGCACAAGGAGCAAAGTGCGGAAAGTACTGGCAAGCGGGTCGCGGTAATTGGAGCAGGTCCTTCTGGACTTACCTGTGCTTACTATCTGGCCCGGTCAGGACATCAGGTGGATCTTTACGATGGAGAACCAGAGGCAGGCGGTGTTATGTACTGGGGCATTCCAGAATTCCGTCTTCCGAATGACATTTTAGCAAAAGAGATGGAAGCAATTGAAGAAAGCGGAGTTACCTTGCATTTAAATACAATGGTCAGTAATGCTTCTCCTGACAAGATTACTATGGCAAATGAAATTTCTCTTGAAGAAATAAAAGGTTGTTTTGATGCGGTCTACATTGCAGTAGGAAATACAGTTATCCGGAGGCTGGGAATCGAAGGAGAAGATTTGAATGGTGTGGAAAACGGTCTTAGCTTTTTGAAGCGAGTCGGTCTGAAAAAGGATTTGAGTGTTCCTCGTCGGCTAGTAGTCGTTGGTGGCGGAAGCACAGCAATGGATTCAGCCCGGGTAGCGAAAAGGCTGGGAGCCAGGTCAGTTACCCTTATTTATCGGCGGACAGAAAATGATATGACCGTTGGTGAAAAGGAACTGGAAGAAGCCAGAGAAGAAGGAATTGAAATTATTACCATGGCTTCTCCAATCGCATTTTCAGGAAGTAATGGAGTAGTCTCCCGCGTTCACTGTAAAAAGAGAAAACCAACGACCTATGGAGAAGATGGTCACCGCCTTACCATTCAAATCGATGGTTCGGATTTTAATCTGGATTGCGATGGGGTTATTGTGGCAGTCAATCAGGATATCGGACATCGTTTCTATCCTGAGGAAAGCTTCAGTACTGGAATAAATGAACTTATTAATCAAAATAATGATGAAGGCATTTTTGTTGAAGAGGATGATACACCTTGGGGAGCCAACGGTGTGATTCAGGCGATTGCCAGTGGAAAGAAAGCGGCTGAAAAGCTTGACCGTTATTTGGGTGGAACCGGAGCATTGGGTCGAAGAAAGATGAATACACCAGAAGCACTAGAGAATATCTTGGAGCCTCATGAACGTTTTTCAGGGCGATACTTGTCTGTTAAGGAGCGGAAAGAAAATTTTAACGAGGTTGCCCTTGGACTACATAAGCTGGATGCATGGGGCGAGGCCATGAGATGCTTACATTGTGAAAAAACAAGATAAATGTAAAAATGTAAATGGGGAGATTGTCATTTGATGTGACAATCTCCTTGCTATTTGATCTTAGAAATTTCCTAGATGCGGACTTTTAAACAACTTTATAATGCTCAGTATGGTCTTGCATGATACACCAGGCTCTCTAATTTGCGGCGTACGCCCAGCTTGCCCAGCCTTTAACAACGGTCATATGGACAGCATGCTATTGTTTTACAATTCTTTTTAGTCGCAGGGGACAGATCACTTGTGTCACATGTAATAAACATTTCACTATGCTGAAGCAATAATTTTATTGTCTCCACGAGGCATTGCACATCTGCCTCTGTGTTATAGATTCCAAAACTGACCCGGACCAGGCCTTCTGGCGGCAGACAGGTACCATTTGCATCGGATTTAACTGTAAAATCATTGGTCAAACGACGTACATAAGGATGTGCACAGAAGGCGGCATGACGAACCGCGATTGCACTCCATCCGGCAAGCCAGCTTGAGACAACTGAGTTAGATATACCTTTCACGGTAAATACCAGGATACCTACCCGGTCTGAAATCGTATCGCTATCCCCATATAAAGTAATCTCAGGTATTTTACTTAGCTCGCACAATGCGGTGCGAAGAAGGAGCTGTTCATGCTCCTGAATGTAATCAAAGCCAATGTTTTTCAGTGTTTTCATAGCGGTCAGCATTCCTACAACACCAGGATAGTTAGGTGAACCGGCCTCATAAAGGTCGGGTGAATCGGTGAAATATACCTTGTGGTCCGTTACCGTTTCAATGATACCACCACCGTAAAATTGTGGAATATGTTGATTTAACACTTTTGTCAAACCTACCACAGCACCGCCGCCATATGGAGCATACATTTTGTGGGCGGAAAAAACAAAGAAATCAATATTTTCTTCTGGTGTTTTTCCCATCATGGAAAAGGAGCGATGAGCTACCATCTGGGCACCATCTACAATCATTTGAGCACCATATTGATGAGCAATTTTGGCAATATAATGAACATCATTTACATAGCCTGTGACGTTTGAGGCTGCAGTGACGGTAACATATTTAATTCGTCCATGAAATCTTCTTAGAATTCTCTCGAAATCATCGATTATAAGACGTCCCTTCTCATCTACCTCCACATAAACGGTTTTCGCTCGCATGCGCCAAGGAAGGTCATTGGCATGGTGTTCCATCCGGGTGGAAAGCACCATATCCTGTGGGCTGTCAATCAAAGCAGATGCCAGCTTATTCATACCATCCGTGGTGTTGCTGGCATAGAAAACGGTGTACAAATCATGGTCGGCGCAGACATAATCCAAAACAGTGCGCCGACCATTGGCATAGACCTCATTGGTATGTTCGGATTTTTGTCCCATTCCGCGACCAATGGAGCTGTAATACATCATTTGGTTTTGTATTTCCTGTGCCACACATTTAAAGGATGGAGTGGTAGCAGCATTATCCAGATTGATTGCCGGCACTCGCATTTTGTTATCCAGTTCAACCAGGGTATCCAGACCCAGTATCATATCTCGTATCTGCCGGGCTTTATTTGGTTTTGCCTTGCCAGTATATATTGTATTCATGATGATATCCTCCAGAAATATATTGAAAAAAGTAGTCTATTATCATTATATTAATGGGGACAGAAAATGATTATAAAAGTAGAGCATTGAATCATGATAGAGTCAACGGATTGTCATGCCAGTAGAGGAGCATACGTTGGGATTTCTTGTATATTTTAAAATAATCTGGGTATAATCAATGCTGAAGTGTAAGTGACAACCGTATTAATTTTATGCCCGCCGAAGCGGGCAGGTGGGAGCTAAAATGAAGAATCAGGATATGAATGAAAAAATGAGAGAGCATCATCAAGAACAAGTATCACATAATAAATTCAATAGCGTAACCCAAAGTACCAAACCAGAAAATCAGAACCAGCAGCATAATGTGAGGCAGGAAGGGACTGGTCCGATAAACCAAAACAAATAGCATCCGCGAGGATGCTATCGTTCTTTTGTTGAAAAAATAAACATTATGATGTAAAATAGAATCTGGTGCATTGAGAAGTTACTTATGGACTGTGTATCAGGCAACTAATATAAACTAAAGTTATTTTGCACTTTGCAAAGTTGGAGCTACGATGGAACAAAATGATACCTTGTTTGAAATACTATCTTCCTTAAAGGAAAAAGATAAAGAAATTGTAATGGATCTTCACAAAACAGCCTTGGCCCTTGCGTACAAAGCAAAAATATCTCCAATGGGCAAGAAGCCGGAGGATTGGAAGTGTGAGTATATTACATCAAAACCAAAACGTGTACTCTATATATTACGCATTAAAGAAGGACATTTTTCCATCCGGGCTAAATTATTTCATCTAGCAGAATATGAAAAGGTCCTGGAAAATTGTACAGAGCATTGCAAAACCGTTTTGCTTTCCGCCTCTAAAGGCTGTAAAAACCATGGTGGGGGATGCGCCGGTCCGATTTCCTTTACGGCAGGAGGAAAAGCACATTCCATATGCCGGCATTCCTTCCTATTCGATGAAATAAACGAAGAGGACGTAGAAGGTATCAAGAGACTTCTGGAAAGTGAGGCAGAAAGCTCAAAAGCAGAGTGTGAAAGATCAAAGCCAAAGGATGAAAGCAAACGAATGGAAGAAAAGGAATGAAAGCTAAGAAATGAAAGCCAAGAGATTATGGCTAATGAATTAAACTAAAAAATTAATTATTAAGAAACTAAAGCTAAAATATAAAAGGCATAAAAGAAAGGAAAATGATTATGATTGGTGTAGAATTTGATATGGTTGTTTCTGACAGTCTAAAAGCATTAGAATTATACGAAAGGATATTTGAAATTGAGCGGGTAGAGGTCACAGATTTTCCCAAGGGAGAAAATGAAGTAATATTCAATCTTTATGGAACAAGGTTTCATATGCTGGATGAAAATCCGGATTTTTTCCTGAAAGCCCCTAGTTTGGAGGCACCAATCTCCTTTTGGTTTAACATACTTGTCCCGGACATAAAAGAAGCCTATTCAAAGGCGATGGATGCTGGCTGTAATGAAATACAGACCGTGACCGAAATGCCAGACTATGGTATTTCAAACGCCGTATTCAAAGACCCATTTGGTTATCAGTGGATGTTGCATCAAATGTATGAAGCGGTGAGCTTTGAGGATCGGACAAAAATGTGGGAAGAGCAAAGAAAAAATAATCCATAAGGAGTAAAATTGTGAATGAAAAAAAAGGAAACAAAGTAGAGTCAAGCGAAATTATCAAACATATTTTTTTGATAGCCGCATTGGTGCTTTTCATATTGTATTCTAAACAAATTTGGGGCATGATACAGGCTTTGTGGGATATTGTATTTCCGCTGGTTCTTGGAGGAGCAATGGCCTACATATTAAACATTATTATGGTCAGACTGGAACCCATTTGCTTTCCAAACGCAAAAAATCAGCTGTGGAATAAGGTGCGACCTGCTGTCTGCCTGCTGTTGTCAATTTTTCTTATACTTGCCGTACTGTTTTTTGTTATTAATCTGATCGTACCGGAACTAATAAAAGCGGTATCAAATCTAGTGAAAACGGTACCAGTATATTTGAACCAGATAAACGACTATATTGTCGAAGACGATAAGTATCCCTTCGTTGCAGATACAATAAAGACAATCCAAATTAACTGGGAAAATATTGGAAAAGAAATGTTGTCCTTTGTTACCCATGGAATAACAGGTGTTTTAAACTCAGCTGTCTTGGTTTTGGGAAGCTTTACCAGTGCCATATTCCAGTTTTTTGTGGCCTTTTCCTTTGCAATCTATTTAATCGTAGGCAAAAAAAAGCTGACGCTTCAGGTGAAGAAAGTTGCCAGTGTATTTATTCCAAATAAAGTGCGGATTCGCCTTAAACTTTTATTAGAAACGGCAGATGAATCCTTTTCCAGCTTTATCATTGGTCAGTGTACCGAAGCGGTTATTTTAGGAGCATTATGTACCGTGGGAATGATGCTGTTTCGTTTCCCGAATGCAGGAGCAGTAGGAGCTTTTGTCGGGGTAACGGCTTTAATTCCGATTTTTGGAGCTTGGATTGGAGCAATTGCAGGAGTTTTGCTTATACTAGCAGTAAGTCCTTTAAAAGCACTTTTATTTCTTATATTTATCTTAGTGTTACAGCAGCTTGAGAGTAACCTGATATATCCAAGAGTAGTGGGAACTTCCATTGGCCTTCCGGGGATATGGGTCTTGGCCGCAATTACTATCGGCGCAGGTTTTGGAGGGGTTATGGGAATGCTGCTGAGTGTGCCGTTGGCCGCTACTTTTTACAAATTGCTTAAGATGGCTGTGGATGCCAGGGCATAGAGAACAAAAGGCGTAGATTTGCATTATCTGTATAATTATAAAAAATAGAGGTGGAGATATCATATCTCCACCTCTTTATTACATGGTAACTATTATACGGTTAAAAACAAGCTGCCGCTTTTTCGTTGCTTTCCATCTCAGATTCCACGATGGTAAGAGAAAGCTCTTTTACTAAATTCACTTCCCTATACGCAATCGGATTTCCGCTTTGATCGGTAATAATACGAATCAAAGGACGATATGGCATTCCTTTGTTCTGCTCCTTCACCAGTCCATAACTGTTGTCAGAGAGTTTTATTATACAACCATTGGGATATACAGCAATTCTCTGCATGAAATGTCCATTTAGAGCAGCATCCAGCTTGCTGACAGAATCCTGCATCAGCTTCTCCATGGCCTGGTTTACTGTATACTTGTGTGAGTGATATTCGCCACTGCTGCTGACCATTTCATCGAAGTCATCAGCGATAGAAACAATACGTACCATCTCATGGATGTTATCTTGACGGATACGCTGAGGATAGCCGGTACCATCCAATCGTTCGTGATGGGAGAGGGCAACAATTTTTGAAAGCTCCGTTAATTCGTTTACTGTCTTAAGGGCATCATAACCCAATTGGGTATGAGTCCGATATTCTTCCAGCTCAGCGGGGGACCAGGCTTCACGTTTCATAAATAGCCGAGGATTCAGTTTTACTACACCAAGATCGTGAAGAAGAGCTCCGTAGATTAATTTTTGGAGCATAGGTTTGTTGTAATTCATTGACTTTCCTATCAGCCCGGCATAAACCGCGGTGTTAACACTGTGACGAACCAGCTCGTCTTCTTTGGATGAAGTATCACTTAAGCTGAGTGCAATATCAGGAGCATAGAAAAGCTCATCCACCATGGCATTCACAACTCGGTTCAGAGGAAGAATATTTAATATATTACGTTTTTGGTAGGTAAGAAAAACATCCCGCAGCTTTTCTTTTGCCTCTGCACGTACTTCTTCGCTGATAACATCAGGAATTTCAATTCCCTCACTGTTATCATCTTCAATGTATACAAAGGTAATACCTGTTTGCTGCAATATGGACTTGTACTTGTCAATATTGTTGCTACCTGCTTTTAAAAGCATCTTCCCAGCGTGAAAAATGGATCTTGCAAGCACCATTTTACTTGTTAACATAGAAACTCCAACTTTTCTCATAATGACTCACTTCCCTTTATTTATATTTCTATATGTGTATTTTAACCCAATATAATTAAAAAGTCAATTAAAATTCTATAAAAAGTGATAAAATGTATAAAATTCACATAGCGTGTTTGGGTTGACTGGTAAAAATGTCATAATGTGAACAAAAATGGTAAAAATATGGAATAATTTAATCAAGATTGTGGTATAATCTTTATGTATAAAATATCATGACAAACTTATGGTTTTTATTTGCTTGTCAAAGAAAAGGAGGATTGTTGATTATGAGAGTTGTTGTCGATCAGGATACTTGCATATCATGTGGCGCCTGTGTTTCGGAAAGCCCCGAGGTATATCAATTCAACGAGGATGATAAGGCCGAAGCAATCGAGGAAAATGTTTCCGAGGATAAGGAAGAAGCGGCAAAAGCAGGAAGAGATAGCTGTCCAGTTGATGCCATTGATATTAAAGAATAATGTTTTTGAAAAGCCGGTTTAAGACAGATTTGTTTTGAACCGGTTTTTATTTGCCGATTTACATGGTGTTTAAGTGAAAAATGAGCAGTTTTTAATCCTCGAGGCTCTTTGTTTTGCAAAAGAGTGTTAAAAAATACACAAATTACCAAATGGGTTTTGCGGTCTGATAAGTTTTCGCTAAAAAAGTGCTTAAAAGAAATGGTTCTATTGAATTATTCTATCCAAAGTGCTACACTAATTTTGCTTATTCTCTCGGAATCATTTGGGGAATAAACCAAAAGATGAAAAAAGAAAGGAAGGCTTCTTATGCCAATATTATTGCTACTTGTTGGGTTGCCTTTATTCGCTGCCATTCTGGTTTTTCTTGTGAGAAAACCAAAGGCAAACGGAATGATCGTGCGGCTGTCATCGATTCTTACGATTGCCGTAACAGTTGTTTTTATAATTACTCATTATGAAAACGTATTTACTTATGACCTGTCCCATTATGAATGGCTTAAGACAGGGATGATGGGAATGGAGATTCTCATCGCATTATACATTATTTATGCAGGCTTAAAATCCAAACATTATCTGGTTGCTTTGTTTTCTGTCGTACAGGCAGGACTTCTGATGTGGTTTGAAGTGATAAAGGGACATGAGATAAAGGTAAGAGACGGAATTTTCGTAGATAAGCTGTCTATCCTCATGATTGCCATCGTGGGAATCATCGGCAGTCTTATCTGTATTTATGCCGTTGAGTACATGAAGGATTACCACCGTCATCATGAGGAGATTAAGGATAGAAGACCTTTCTTTTTCATGATACTTTTTGCGTTTACGGCTGCCATGTTTGGTCTGGTAGTAAGTAACGATATGACTATTATGTTGTTCTGTTGGGAGATTACTTCCCTGTGCTCCTTCTTGCTAATTGGCTATACCAAAACAGCAGAAGCAGTGAAGAACTCTTTTCTGGCTCTGACTATAAATGTTTTTGGTGGGTTAATGTTTACCATCGGTATTATTATTTTGGGACTTCAGGAAGGAATTATGGATTTTAACAGTCTTCTTGTGATTGGCTCTAGTAGTCCGTTAATCATTGCAGCCGTGTTTTTTATTGCTTGTGCAGGACTTACTAAATCCGCCCAGATGCCTTTTTCCAAATGGCTTCTGGGTGCTATGGTTGCGCCGACACCGACCTCGGCGATGCTCCATTCTTCCACCATGGTAAAAGCAGGTGTTTATCTGATTATCCGTTTGGCTCCAATGCTGGGACATAATGCAGCCGGAATTACCATTACCCTTATAGGTGGGATTACCTTCTTTGGAACAGCGGTATTGGCAATCTCCCAGAGTGATGCCAAGAAAGTTTTGGCATATTCAACCATATCTAACTTGGGACTGATTGTTGCTTGTGCCGGTATTAACAGTGCGGAATCTTTATGGGCAGCGATTATGCTGATTGTGTTCCATGCTATCGCTAAAGCTTTATTGTTCTTATCCGTTGGTTCTACCGAGCATCAGCTTGGCAGCCGGAATATCGAAGATATGGACGGGTTGTACCGAGTATCACCACAGTTGGCCATGCTTTTAATCATTGGGATTGCCGGAATGTTTGTTGCTCCTTTTGGTATGCTGGTCTCCAAGTGGGCAGCTATGAAAGCATTTGTTGACTCTGGAAATATAATAATTGTTATGTTAATTGCTTTTGGCAGTACGGTTACCCTTTTCTTCTGGACCAAGTGGATGGGTAAGCTTATTTCAAATACTCACCGGACGCCTCATACCAATTATGTGATGAGAGGTGATGAGAAGATAAGTCTTTTTGCCTTGGCAGGCATGGTAATTGTCGCTTGTGCACTGCATCCATTTCTATCTAAAGAAATTATTGTGCCTTATATAGACAGTAATATGCATATAAATTTCACATCGCCTATTGATCCACTGGGAACAACTATTATATTGTTTATGTTGTTAATGCTGTTTATTCTCCCACTTATTTTGATTCCGCTTTATCGGAAATATACCGTAAAAGAAACCAGTGTGTATTTATCTGGTGAAAATGCAGGCGATGACGAAAGTTATCATGGCAGCATGGGTGTAGTACAAGAGGTGGAGCTTCGTAACTGGTATATGAGTGAAGTGATTCATGAGAACAAAGCCATTATTGCTGGTTTTATCTTGTGCTCTCTTATATTATTTGTAGGATTCTTTGTAGCGATAGGTGGTGTGTTTATATGAGTAATATTGTAATCTTTATATTGAAAATATTGATTGTGCTGGTTGTGGTGCCCATTGTGGGAGGGTTATTGTCTGGACTTGACCGGGTGATTTCGGCAAAGATGCAGGGGCGTACAGGACCACCAATTTTACAGCCCTTTTATGATGTGATAAAATTAATGCAGAAAGAGGCTACAACGGTAAATCATATTACCCGGATATTTGTTACCCTTTCCATGTGGTTTAATATTTTTACAGTAGCATTGTTTATCTTTGGAACCGATTTACTTCTGTGCGTATTTTCCTTTACACTGGCCTGTCTCTTTTTTGTACTGGCAGGATATTCCGCTTATTCCCCTTATAGCTTTGTAGGCGCAGAGCGAGAGCTGATCCAGGTAATGTGTTATGAGCCGATGATTCTTCTGATGGCATTCAGTTATTATCATGTAGTAGGTGATTTTAGTATCAGTAGCGTATTTAACCTTTCCAGCCCGGTTATCCTTAAGCTGCCGTTGGTTTTCATTGGACTGATGTTTGTTTTAACCATAAAACTCAGAAAGTCTCCTTTTGATCTCAGTATGTCCCATCACGGACATCAGGAAATCGTAAAAGGAATTACCACAGAGCTTACCGGTGTTTGCCTTGCTATGGTGGAAATTAGTCACTGGTATGAAACAATATTTGCATTAGGACTGGTGTTCCTGTTCTTTGCATATAGCTCAACTGTAAGTATAGTTGTGGCAGTGGTAGCGTGTCTGTTGGCATTTTTCCTGGAAATTGTGATTGATAATGCCTTTGCACGTATTAAATGGAAGATGGCCATTACTACCAGCTGGTTGGTAATTTTTGTGACGGGTGGGCTTAACCTTCTTATTTTAAGTCTGCTGACACAATAAGAACATAGATAGAAAGTAGAATGCGTGCTATGGCATGCAGATGGGAGCAATGTGAAGATACCTTCACCACCCTTATTTAAAAGCCGCCATTGGCGGCAGATGGGAGCAATATGAAGAAAATACATCTTCATTCCTTTATTTAAAAGCCGCCATTGGCGGCAGATGGGAGCTTAACATATGAAATACGTAAAAAAGTCGCCATGGATTCTTCATTATGACGGTTCCAGCTGTAATGGTTGCGATATTGAGGTACTTGCCTGCCTGACACCGTTATTTGATATAGAGCGTTTTGGAGCAATTAATACAGGGAATCCGAAACATGCGGATATCCTGCTGATTACAGGAAGTATTAATGAACAGAATGTTTCCGTAGTAAAACAGCTGTATGATCAGATGCCGAATCCAAAGGCAGTGGTTGCGGTAGGGATTTGCGCTGCAACGGGAGGGATTTTTAAGGAATGTTATAATGTAAAGGGCGGTGTTGGAGAAGTGATTCCGGTAGATGTTTATGTACCTGGATGCGCTGCCAGACCGGAAGCAATTATTGATGGTGTGGTAAAAGCACTGGAGCTTATCTGATACGCTCTGAAAATAAAATAGTAAGGAGTCGGGATATGGATTCAAATGAAGTACAAAACAATAATGTACAAGAATCAGAAAATAAAGAAGTGAATAATAATCAGGTGTTAATGCAGGAAATCAGACCGATAGAAGACATTGACCTGCTGAATGCAGTTCAGAATATGAAAAACAAAGGTTACCGGCTGGCGCAGATTTGTGCGACTAAATTAGAACAGTTTGTCCTTTTGTACAGCTTTGTAAAAGAGGGTGAGAAGATGGTAAGCCTTCAGGTTCTGGTAGATTATGATCAGGAAGTGGAGAGTATTGACTGGTTATATTCTTATGCCTTTTTGTATGAGAATGAAATGAAGGACCTGTTTGGGGTTAAGATTATCAACTTGGGACTTGATTTCAATGGACATTTATACAAGACATCCATTAAGACACCTTTTGGACCAGAAGATAAGAAGGAGGACAAATAATATGGGAAAGAGAACAATTGTTCCGTTTGGACCTCAGCATCCGGTACTGCCGGAACCCATTCATCTGGACCTGGTTCTGGAGGATGAACGTGTAGTTGAAGCGATTCCGTCGATTGGATTTATTCACAGAGGACTGGAAAAGCTGGTAGAAAAGAAGGATTTTCAGGAATATGTATATGTCGCAGAGCGTATCTGCGGTATCTGCAGCTTTATGCATGGAATGGGATATTCCATGGCAGTGGAGCAGGTAATGGATATCAAAGTACCAGACCGGGCTCATTTCTTACGGACGATCTGGGCAGAGTTTTCCCGGATTCACAGCCATATGCTGTGGTTTGGACTTTTGGCTGACGGAATTGGTTTTGAAAGCTTATTTATGCATTGCTGGAGACTCAGAGAATATATTCTGGATATTTTCGATATGACAACTGGTGGACGGGTTATTTTTTCCGTTTGTAAAGTTGGTGGTGTCAGAAAGGATATTGATGCAGAAAAGCTGAAAAAGATTCAGGAGATTCTGGAGCAGATTGAAGAAGGACTCTATGAAATCATGAAAGTATTTGTTGATGATAAATCGGTAAGCCATCGTCTGACCGGACTTGGTACCCTGTCCAAGAAAGATGCTTTTGATTTGGGTACCGTAGGTCCTATGGCTCGCGCCAGCGGAATTGTGACCGATGCCAGAACGCTTGGTTATGCAGCTTATCCTTATGTGAAGTTCCAGGTTCCAGTGGAGCAAAGCGGGGATTGTATGGGTAGAGTAAAGGTTAGAATGGCCGAGGTTATTGAGGCAATCAGCATAATTAAACAATGTATCGCTCTTATGCCGAAGGAGTCCATCATTGATACAAAAGTAACTGGAACTCCAAATGGAGAATCCTTTGCCAGACTGGAACAGCCAAGAGGTGAAGTGGTTTATTATGTAAAGGGAAATGGAACCAAATTCCTGGACCGTATGCGGGTAAGAACCCCAACCTTTGCCAATATTCCGGCACTTATTGAAATGTTAAAGGGTGTGGAGTTGGCTGATGTACCGGTACTGATTCTGACCATTGACCCATGTATCAGCTGCACAGAGAGATAGGGAGGAGTTTTGGATATGGCATTATTACCAATGGGAAAAACCATTTTGTCCAGTATGTTTCGGAAAAGTGCCACAGTTTCCTATCCGGTGAGTCCGATGAAGAAGGATCCGCTGGTAAGGGGACATGTGGAAGTTGTGATAGAAGAGTGTATTTTTTGTGGGCTTTGCAGCCGTAAGTGCCCAACAGGAGCGATTACGGTGACCAAAGCAGAGAAGGAATGGAGCATTGAGCGGTTTAATTGTATCGTGTGCAACAGCTGTGTGGAAGTCTGCCCGAAGAAGTGTATTCACATGAATCCGGAGCTTACCAGAGCGTCGGAAACTAAAACAAAGGATGTTGTAAAAGATGCACGAGTATCCGTTGACGCTTAATATTATTGATATTGCTTCCAGGTATGCCAGGAAGAAGGATAAATCATATATGGTCTCAACAATACATCTGGTGATTGGAGAATCATCCGGTATATTGGGAGAATCCATTCGACTTTATTTTGATGATATTTCACAGGGAACACCGTGTGAGGGAGCTGAGATTGAAATCGAGTGGATAAAACCTATGTTGAAATGCAAAGCCTGTGGACAGTTATTTCACCGCAGGCCGTTTTCCTTTGCCTGCCCGCAGGAAGGGTGTGACGGGGAAGGTGAACCGACGGAAATAGGGAGAGAATTTTATGTGAAGGAAATTGTGCTGAAGCATGAATCATAGAGATAGAAATAAATATGGATTGGAGTTAAATAGAAATGAGTAAAGAGGAAAATACGATTCCGGTAATGGAATCGGTTTATGCTAAAAATGAGACTATGGCAGATAAAATTAACTGTGAGTTGACAGAAAAAAAGGTGTTTGCGGTTAATGTCATGGGGGCACCTGGGATTGGAAAGACTACTTCTTTGATTCAAATTATTAAGGGTCTTTCCGATACCGCATTTGTAATAGAGGGAGATATCCAGTCTGATTTGGATACCAGAAAGTTAAATGACTTGGGAATCAAGACAGTACAGATTAATACTGGTGGTGCCTGTCATCTGGATGTGCCTTTTATTGAAGAGGCAGTGGGTAAACTGCCCTGTGAAAATGGCTTTCTTTTTATTGAAAATATTGGAAACCTGGTTTGTCCGGCAGAATTTGTCATTGGTGAGCATATAAAATTGCTCATTTGCTCTGTGACAGAGGGGAGTGACAAGCCTTATAAGTATCCTCTTGCTTTTGAGAAAGCAGATGTGATATTGTTAAATAAAATTGATTTACTGGATTATGTGGATTTTGACAGAGAATTCTTTGAAGCTGGTATTCGTAAGTTGAATCCAGAAGTACCTGTTTTCTGTGTTTCAGGAAAAACGGGTGAAGGTTATGATGAGGTTATTGCATGGTTAACGAAAAAAGCGGAAACAGTTATAAAATAATGATACAGGGAATTGTACAGGGCGTAGGTTTTCGCCCTTTCCTTTTTCGGCTGGGGAATGAGTTGGGGCTTACCGGTCAGGTATGGAATCAAAACGGAAATGTGGAGATTGTGGTAAAGGGAAGCCGGGAAGAAATCATGCGCTTTGCCGCACTGATAAAAGAGAAAGCGCCTGTTCATAGCTTGATTGAACGGCTAGAGGTGCTTGAAATTGAAGAGACAATTCTGAAATTTCAGGAGGAAGAAGCAACCTTAAATCCTCAAGAGGCGAATGCAGCAAATAAGCCTCTACTGGGGGACTTGGTGCCAGGATTTCAGATTATCGAGAGTCGGAGGCAGGAGTCTGGTGAAGCCAGGCTTTTCTCACCGGATATCGGTTTATGTGATGCGTGTCGGACAGAAATTATGAATCCGAAAAATCGACGTCATGGTCACTACTTTAATGCCTGTGTTTCCTGTGGTCCCAGATTCAGCATAATTCGGAGCTTTCCTTATGATCGTGAGCACACTGCCATGGCGGAATTTCCATTGTGTGGGGAATGCCAAAAGGAATATGAACAGCCCTTGGACCGACGGTTTCATGGAGAGGCAATCTCCTGTAAAAAGTGTGGTCCTGTTTTATTCTATCAAAACAGTCAAGGGGAGTTTGCCAGCGAAGAAGCTTTTTCTAAAGCGGCAGAGGCTTTGCGAATGGGGAAGCTCATTGCTATAAAAGGAATCGGCGGATACCACTTGGCCTGTTCGCCATATGTGTCGGAGACAGTAGAATTTCTGAGGGAATGGAAAGGGAGAGAGCATAAGCCGTTTGCTGTTATGTTTCGGGATATAGAGGCAGTAAAGGCAGTTTGTGAGGTTAGTCCGACAGAAGAGATGCTTCTTAATTCCTGGGAAAAACCCATTGTTCTCCTTCCATTTAAAAAACTAAATGAAAACGAAACAGCCTTTTCCTATGAAGTAGCCAAGGAAAATCATCACTGTGGCTGTTTTCTACCATATACTCCCTTGCAGGCAATGATTTTTGAAGAAATTCCTTGGCTGGTTATGACCAGTGCCAATGTCAGTGGTTCCCCTATTGTAAAAACGGAAGAGGAAATGATTGCGCTTTGGAATAAAAAGGGTGCACATAATATATTTGACGGAATTTTGTATAGCAACCGGGAAATTGTGCGAAGGGTAGAGGACTCGGTAGTAAAGACGGTTGTAGATGATAAGATGCAGATCATACGCAGGGGGAGAGGGTATGTCCCCCTTCCTGTTGCCTTTGAAAATCCTGGAAAAACGCCCCTTTTAGCTTTGGGAGGAGATTTGAAGGCAGCCTTTTCCATGGTACAGGAGGATTCTCTGCTTATGAGTCCATTTATTGGTGACTTGGAAAATGCCAGCGTTTTAGACGACTATATAGAAGGAATTAAGGATTTTCAGGCGCTGTTTCAGATAAAACCTCAAATCATCCTATGTGATGCTCATCCAAGGTACTTTTCAAGCAAAATCGCCAAGGAATTGGGAAAAGAGCTGAATATTCCAGTACGAAAAGTATTTCATCACCATGCTCATATCGCCTCGGTTATGGCAGAGCATAAATTAAAGGGCAAAGTTTTGGGAATTGCCTTTGATGGAAGTGGGTATGGAGAAGACCAGGCCGTATGGGGAGGAGAATTTTTGATTTGTCAAAATCATGTTTCAGAGCGGGTTGGACATCTAAAATATGCAAGACTCTTAGGCGGAGATGAAGCGGCACGGGATGGAGAAAAAACAGCAGCTTGTTATTTGAACAACATTGGAATTGTGTCTGAGCATAAAGAACAAGTTCTTATAAAGGCGGCATTGGAGCAGGAAATTAATACCTTTGAAACCTCCAGTATGGGGCGGCTCTTTGACGCAGTTTCTTCCTTGCTTCATATCTGTGATATCAATGACTACGAAGGCAAATGCGCTATTATGCTGGAACAATGTGCAAAACAAGGATTGGAGCAATCCATCTCACCAGCAGAACTTTCTTTTTCTTATGAAGAAAAGGAAGGGAAGCGAATTTATGATTATGGGGAAGTAATTAAAAGAGCATTTAATCTTGGCAAGATGACAAAGGAAAGAGAAAATGTTAAAAGTAGAATTAACAACTCTGCAGCTTCGATTGAGAAGGATACAATGGCTTTTGCCCTGGGATTCCATTATGGAATTGTTAAGATGGTAGAAGAAATGTGCCATTTTATCAAGGACACCAGGGGAATTGATCAGATTGCATTATCTGGAGGGGTATTCCAGAATACATTGCTTATGGACCTTATTGTAAAAGTTCTTAAGGAATCAGGATTTTTCGTGTATTATAATCAGGCAGTACCGCCTAATGACGGGGGTATTTCACTGGGACAGGCGTATATTGGTAGATTTTTATAGAAAGAAGTGAAAGTATGTGTATTGCAGTGCCGATGAAAGTGGTTAAAGTAAATCCGGAGAGTCACAGCGGGATTGTTGCTCTTTCTGGAAATGAAATGAATGTGGATATGAGCCTTATTTCCCCCAAAATTGGAGATTATGTGCTGGTTCATGCAGGTTGTGCGATTGAAGTGGTGAAGCAGGAGATGGCAGATGAAATACTGGATATATTTCAAATGTTAGAGGAGATAGCAGGGAATGAATCTTGAGCAAATTATGGATAAATTGAAAAATACGACGGTTGATTTAAAAGTGATGGAGGTTTGTGGAACTCACACCTCATCCATCTTCCGCAATGGAATTAAAGGCTTGATTTCCCCTCATATAAAGCTGGTTTCTGGCCCCGGTTGTCCGGTCTGTGTAACAACAGCCGGTGTAATTGACCAATTGACAGCCTATGCGATGGAAGATAATACCGTCGTGGTGAGCTTTGGAGATATGTTTCGGGTAAGGGGAAGCAAATATTCTCTGGCAGATATTAAAGCAGAAGGTGGGCAGACCCATCTGATGTACACGCCTTTTGAAGTGATACAAATGGCAAAGGAAAATCCAGGCATTCGGTATATTATAGCAGCGGTAGGATTTGAAACAACGACTCCGGTCTATGCTGCCTTGCTAGGGCGCCTGGAGGAAGAAAAACTATCTAATATAAAACTGTATACCGCACTTAAAACGATGCCACCTGTTTTGGAGTATGTATTATGCCATGAGACCATTGATGCCTTTTTGTGTCCGGGTCACGTCAGTGTTGTTATAGGAAGTAACGAATACAGAAAACTTAGTGCAGCCTATGAAAAACCTTTTGTTATTGCTGGTTTTGAAGCGGAGCACATTCTTGCAGCACTATATGACATTGTGGTTCAAAAGGAAAAAGGGATTTCTCAGGTTAAAAATCTATATACCAGTGTAGTAGCATCTGACGGTCAAAAGGAGGCTTTGCGTCTTATAGATAAATACTTCGAGCCTTCGGATGCCATGTGGCGGGGAATTGGTCAGATTAAAAATTCTGGTTATGTACTGAAAAAGGAGTATTCCAAGTACAGTGCCAACCGGACAGAAGAGGAGCCGGAGGAAAATACCCATGGTTGTCGGTGTGCCGACGTCATTCTGGGAAGAATAGAGCCTACAGAATGCCCTTTATTTGGTAATGTTTGCAGTCCAAAGAATCCGATAGGAGCCTGCATGGTGTCCTCAGAGGGTTCCTGCCGAATATGGAAGGAAAATAATTGTGAAAGAAAATAGGGTAATGATTTATATGTCCCCTAGGCGGGCAGATGGGAGTTGGATATGAAAATAAATCTGAGTCATGGAAATGGTGCAGAAGAAACATCTGAATTGATAGACGAGATATTTATGAAACATTTTAAAAATAAATGGAGTGAAGGGATGGAAGACGCCGCTGTTTTAGACCTTCCGGCGGAACATAAACTGGTGTTTACGACAGATAGTTTTGTCGTGAAACCACTATTTTTTCAGGGGGGTGATATAGGAAAACTGGCTATTTGTGGCACGGTGAATGATTTATTAACAGCTGGAGCCACCCCACTTTACTTGAGTGCTTCTTTCATCATCGAAGAAGGTATGGATACAGACACGCTGTTAAAGATTGCCCAATCTATGTCGGAAACGGCAAAAGAAGCCGGTGTTTCGATTGTGACTGGGGATACAAAAGTGATTGAAGGAAATGGAGGCGTTTACATAAATACCTCTGGCGTTGGGGCTGTTAAGCCAAAGCATGTTACCTTTCAAAATGCACAGGAAGGCGATGCCCTTATTGTTACTGGAAATCTTGGTGATCATCATGCCTCAATTCTGTCCCAGAGAATGGGAATTGAAAATACCATTGCAAGTGATGTGGCACCTTTAAATGAAATTGTAAAGGCACTTAAGGCAGCAAATATCGCTCTCCACGGTATGCGTGATATCACACGGGGAGGCCTGGCAACGGTTCTGAATGAAGTATCCAAAAGCAGCAGCATGAAAGCTGTTCTATGGGAAGACAGGCTTCCAGTGGGAGAAGAGGTAAAAGGGCTGTGTGGTATCTTGGGATTGGACCCACTTTATATGGGAAATGAAGGGAAAATGCTGATTGCTGTTTCAGAACAGGAAAAGGAAAGAGCCGTGGAGATTATTCGCAGCAAAAGGTATGGAGAAAACGCTGCAATTATCGGGACGTTACAAGAAGGAAAGGGTGTGGTTCTAACAACCAGGCTGGGGGGAGAACGGGTGATTCCGCCATTATCGGGAGAGGGACTGCCAAGAATATGCTGATAAGGTAAACCTTAAATACTTGCTGTGGAAGCAGGTATTTAAGGTTTAAGATTTTTTTCAAAGTTTTTTTATTTAGCTATTGACAAGATAGATTAAATTGTGTACAATTAAATAAATTGAATACAACTTAATTGAAAACAATCGAAAGGAAGGATGTATAGTTATGAGCATTTATAATTATCAAGTGAAGGACACAAAAGGAAATATGGTTTCTATGAAGGAGTATGAGGGAAAAGTATTATTGATTGTGAATACAGCTACCGGCTGTGGATTCACCCCTCAGTATGATGGCTTGCAGGATTTATATGAAAAATATCAGGCTTCCGGTTTTGAGATTTTGGACTTTCCCTGTAACCAGTTTGCCAACCAGGCTCCGGGAAGCGATGAAGAAATTGTCAGTTTTTGTGATTCAAGATACGGCATTACCTTCCCTCAATTTTCTAAAATAAATGTAAATGGAACTGATGAAGATCCACTTTACACCTACCTTAAGTCAAAGCAGGGCGGAATGATGGGAAGCAAGGTTAAATGGAACTTTACGAAGTTCCTGGTAGATAGAGATGGAAATGTAATTGACCGTTTTGCTCCAGTGGTTACACCAGAAAAGCTTGATGAAAAAATAAAGGCTCTTATCTAATGTTTGAATCAAAGATCCAGAAGTTAAACGGTAGATATGTGTGGCAAGATTAGCAAGTTATTATCAAATAAAAAAATAAAAACAGAAGGGATAAAAGAAAATGAATATTTATGATTTTAAAGTACAAAACATGCAGGGAGAAGAAGTCTCATTAAAGGAATACGAAGGAAAGGTTCTGATGATTCTAAACAGTGCTACCGAGTGTGGCTTTACGCCTCAATATGACGAATTGCAGGATATGTATGAGAAATTTGGAAATGATACGTTTGAAATTTTAGATTTCCCTTGTAATCAGTTTGGAAATCAGGCTCCAGGAACCGATGAAGAAATCGTGAGCTTCTGCGATTCCCGCTTTGGTATTACCTTTCCTCAGTTTTCCAAAATCGAAGTAAATGGCGAGAAAGCAATTCCTCTATATAAGTATCTGGTAGCCCAAAAAGGGTTTGCAGGCTTTGATCCGGACCACGAATTATCTGCTGTTTTGGAAGACATTTTGGGTAAGATGAATCCAAATTTTAAAAATGAACCAGACATAAAATGGAACTTTACCAAGTTTTTAGTGGATCAAAAGGGAAATGTAGTGGAACGATTTGAAGCCACAGAAGACATGCAGTTTGTAGAGGAAAAGGTAAAGGAGCTGATTAATCATGGTTTATAATTACAAAACAGAGAATACCTGCGCAACTAATATTAAGCTGGAACTGGAAGGAAATGTGGTTAAAAGTATTGAATTTATAGGTGGCTGTAATGGAAACCTTAAAACAATTCCCCTTCTGGTGGAGGGCTGGACTGTGGAACAGATCGAAGAAAAATGTAAAGGTATTACATGCGGAAGAAGACCAACCTCCTGTACTGACCAATTGGCTTGTGCAGTGAGAGAGGCATACGAAGAAGCTATAAAAGAATAGGGAAGTTTCTTATATTAATTGTTGTAGATAAAAAGTAAGACTAATTGTAAATATCTTGACCGCAAACCGATTCTCGAATCGATTCCTGTCAAGTACTTACTATTAGTCTTGTTTTTTTATCTTGTTTTATTAATCTTGATCCAAGTTGTCACCTAACTCCCAATGAAGTTGTTTACAGTTGGAGTAACAGTAACCGTGGTATGATTCAGAGTATGATTTTGAGCCAGAAAAGTAAGGAGTACGGATTGAATTGTATAGAACCATCTGATAAAATAAATGGTAGAAAAATGTGTGAATAGGGGAGGAAACCAGTTTGAAGCGAGCAGCCAGATGGGGGTTATACGGGTTAATCATTGCAATTATGACTTTTTCTATCATAGCAATTATCAAGGAATCTGCAGAAAAGAAAGAAGCTATAAAATGTTTAACTCTTCAGGGCGAATACAGCATTAATGATGGTAAATGGCAGATGCTAACAGCAGAGACCCAGTTGCGTTTAAAGGATTATGGTACGGTTAAGCTTCGCGGACACCTCTCTGAAGAAGTAGGGCAGGGTGAAATGCTTATGTTTAAGCTGAACAACCTTCTATGCAACCTTCAGGTAGATGGAACAACCATATATGAGAGTCATTTAGAGCAAAACCAAAACGTGATTCAATCCTTTGGTGAAAAATGGATTATAATTGCAGTTCCTCAGATATCGGAAAGTGATTTAATCGAAGTCGAATTGCAGAGCATTTATAAAAATACCAATAAAATTCAGTTTAATGATTTTCTGAAAAAAATCTATGCTGGTTCCGCAGAAGGGTTACTTCAGGAAATACTGGTGCGGAATAGAATGGGATTATTTGTAAGCATTATGACCTTGACAATTGGAATGGTTGCTTATTTGATTACCATTATTTTACAAATAATGAAGTCTACTATAAATGAGTCTTCAAGATATCTTTCAAAGTTTGTTTTTGTCTGTGGACTCTGGTTTTTGGTAAAGAATGAAGTAATTGTTTTGTCCTTTCATAATGCTACAATTCTAAGTTACCTGGATATTATGTGCCAGTATGGAATTATAATCTTTGGTCTAGAATATGCAATTAGCCTTTGCAAGGATTTGCGAAAAAAGTGGCTGGAAGCATGTCATTTCCTGGCACTAATTTATGTAGTGATTGTAACCACGATTCAGTTGATGACCAGAGTGGATTATCAAAGCTTTATGTTTATTGGGATTACGCTTAATGTTGTGTTTATTTTATCCATACTGGTATGTATCCTTTATGAAGGAATGCATACGCGAGAGGAAGAGATAAAAAGGTTGCTTTTGCTGTCCATTTCAGTATTGATTGGTGGTATTGCGGAAGCAGTTAATTATACCAGTGGAAGGTTTCCGGTATCGTATCTTTTCAGCTGCTGTTTTGGCATATTTGCCGTAGCACAGCTGAGTGCCTATATTTTACAGATGAAGAGAGCTTCCGAAGCAATAGCAAAATCATATGAAATGGAAAATGAGCTGATACAGAGCCGGATTTCTATTATGCTTAGTCAGATACAGCCTCATTTTTTGTACAACTCCTTAAGTGCCATTAAATATTTGTGTGATAAGGATCCAAAGCTGGCAGGGAAAGCAGTGGAGCATTTTTCTTTTTTTCTCAGAGGAAATCTGGACTCTTTAAAAAGCACAGCCAGAATAACCTTTCAAAAAGAAATGGAACATGTGAACAATTATCTGTATTTGGAGAAGCTGCGGTTCGGGGAACGGTTAACAATCTTCTATGATATTCAGGAGGAGCATTTCATGATTCCGACCCTTACCATACAGCCTATTGTGGAAAACGCAGTTCGTTATGGTGTTACCATGAAGGAAGAAGGGGGCTCGGTTACCATAGCTACCCGGAAAGAGGGGGAGGAGATTATCATAATTATCGAGGATGATGGTGTGGGATTTGATATTAATGCCAAGACGGATGCCAGCAGGAATCACATCGGAATGGAGAATGTCAGAAATCGAATCCGGATCCAGAGCAAGGGAGATATTATCTTTAAAAGCATCCCTGGCGTGGGAACTTATGTGGAAATCAGGATTCCTCTTTTGTAAAGAGAGGAATCCTACTCTATTTATTGGGAAGCATACAAAACAATTAATTAGAGCAGAAAAGTGGGCTGTTGCAAAATAGATGAAAATCTATAGTGTAATGGCTCTCTTTTTTTACCAAAATAAAAAAGACTCACTCTATAACCAAAAATCAGTGTTTTGCAATAGCTCTTGTTTTTTGAACAAGAGAATGGAAATAATGCCCAAAATTGAAACTTATTTATTGTTAAAAAAGTAGAAAATAATTTTCTTTGTACTTTTTCTGCTGTATTTCGTCAATTTTCTCGTCTATATCTATGAAAGGATTTTCTTTCAAATGCTTTTCTCCAAGATAACTATGTCTGTTTTTAGTTCTGAAAAATATGTATTTCAATAAATATTAAAAAATTTCAAAAATTTTTAATTATTTTTTAAAAACAGAAAAAAAAATCCCATACTATATATAGGCAATGAATTATTTTACAAATAGGGTTTTATTTGGGGAAGCATTGACAATGTATTACAGCATTACGAATGAGAAAAAGGAGGAGCAAATCATAAAAAGGATATCAGAAAACGACGAGCTACAAATTAAGAAAACAATCGTAAAAGAATTAATGAACGACAGAAAAAAGACAATGAAATATTTAGAAGGAGAATGGGACGAAAAAAACATTTTAGTAATGCAGGCTATAATAGAATTAATGAAAGAGGAAGGTCCTGTAAATGAAATGCGGAAAGTAATTGTTATGAAAATGATGCCGTATGTAGCAGATGTCATTAATTCTTCCTATGAACATTACAAAAACGATTATTATGAAGATTTATTGAATTCTGGAGCAGCTGCGATTTTGGAAAATTTGGATTCCTATAATCCGCTGCTGGGTATGCCGACTACTGTGTGCCAAGAAGGTGTGTAAGACAGCCGCGCTGTATAAATGATGGTGGCAGACCCACCGAAACCGCCATGCAGGTGGAGGTTTCAAACCACCCTAAGGTGCTGTGGACAAAATCCATAGTATTTAGCATTAGGGAAAAGGCAGATGAAAGCTGTCAGGTGTGTATGAAGGAGATGAATGAGCATATGAACCACTTACGAAAGCGTCGAAAGCATAGAAATTCTATCAAAACCAGGTGTAGTCGTTATCTGGGACAAGTCTGGAGGATACCTGCTTACTGTCCAGGCGGTAGACGGCGCAAAGGTGGCATGAACTTCATACGGGCGTTTATATGGAACTTGGGAACCCACGGACTGATGTTAAGGGAGTATATCAAGTGGCAGAACCACAAGATAAGAGTACCGATGCAGTCATGGGGGCAGATTGGGTCGTAGTAGTGTAGAAGTTTCTGTAATGGAAATGGAGCGAAGGACCTGAGTTATCCCGCTTCAAAAATAGGTCAACTTTGAAAGGAGGAGGAACTTATGCGAGAAGCAAAGCCATTTAGTATTTCAAATATAACAGTTACGGAAGCATATAAAATGATAAAGTCCAATATGGAGTTTTATGGTGTGGATACACAAGCCATGAAAGCTTTTGAGATAAGATTAAATGATAATCTTTATAAAATATGGAATCGAATGTCTTCTGGAAGCTATTTTCCCGACACTGTAAATACGGTTTCCACATCAGGAATATCAACGGTAGAAGACAAAATTGCACAAGTGGTGATCCGGCTTTATTTTGAACCATGCGTAGAATCGGTATTCTATGAAAATTCTTATTGGAAGTGTCCAAAGGAAAAGGCGGTGAAGGCGGTGGAAACCATACGGGAAAACTGCTGGAAAAAGGATTGGGTCTTGAAATTTCAAATAAAAAGTTTATTTGAGAATATCAAGCAGGACTTTCTTTTGGAAATGGTAAAGTGCCATACTGACAAGAAATGGATTCCATTATACCTTCAGAGATGGATGACAGTACAAACTCTGGAGAAAAAGGAAATCGTCTTAGCAGAAAATGTTAAAACAAAAAGTGTTAAAACAAAAAATTTAGAAATTCATAAAAATGAGATTATTAGACCATTATTAGGAAATCTATTTTTGCATTATGTATTTGACGATTTTATGGACAAGGAGTATCACTCTTTCTTTTGGGAAAGAAATCTGGAGGAAGGAATCATACACTGTGCATCATTGGAGCAGGCAGAAGATATGCTGAAGGTTCTGAAAACAAGACTCGACTATTACGGACAGGAATTAGATCAAAAAGAAACGAAGATTATTTATTGTAAGGATGCTTATCGTAAGGATAATTATGAGAATGTATCTTTTGATTTTATGGATTTTACATTCCAACCAAGACGAGTAAAGGACAGGCATGGAGATTATTTGACATGTTTTCTACCAGCGATTAGTGAAAAAACGAAGAAGAGCATCCGGGAAGAGGTAAGAGGATGGAAATTGCAATTGAAATCCAGTAAGGATATTGTTGAGCTGTCAAAGATGTTCAACAAACGGATAAAACACTGGATAGATTGCTATGCTTATTTCTACAAACCGGAAGCAATCGATGCATTAAGGTACATAAACAGGTGCCTGGTAAAATGGGTACGCCGGAAATATAAGAAATGCAAAAAAAAGAAAAAGGCGGAACGCTGGCTCCGGGAGGTTGCAAATCGTGAACCTGACTTGTTTGCACACTGGAAATTTGGAATATAGTCATTGGCTGGATAACGGGAGCCGTATGAGCTGAGAGGTTCACGTACGGTTCTGAGAGAGTCTCAGGGGGAGGTCCCTGGGTCTACTCACTTATTTTGATGTTTATATTAGGCGAGAGCTAAACAATTGTATTAACTGTTCAACAAAAAATTTATCACAGCATTATTTGAAACAGGCAAGTAAGATCAAGAAAGCGAAAGAAAGATTAAAAAAGGAGAGTGGTGTTGAACCTGCGGTGAAGGACCTGGCGGAAGAATCAGGAGTATCGGTAAAAGCTATCAATAAAACATTAGAAGTAGTTAAAATTACTTCAAATATATTGTACTACGAAGAAATTGATAATTTTGCTGATGCTAACCATGAATCTCCAGAGGAGGTTGTGCTGGAAAAAGAAGTGAAGGAGATTCTACACGCTGCGTTGGAAAGTCTTTCCGAAACGGAGAAAAAAATTATAGCAAGGAAATTTGGTTTTATAAACAATAAGTGTAGTAGAGATTCTGAAATAGCGGAGGAGCTTAATATGAAATACTATAGCGTCAGGAGAGATGCGGAAGCGGCTTTAAAGCAGATCAGGGATATTTACAGAAACCATGGTTTTAAACTTTAACTGATCAAGAAATGGCAGGAGGACGGATTTGAACCGTCCTCTGGTCATAAAAGTTGGGAGGATTTAAAATGGGTAATGAACAAATAACCGCACAGATAAGAAGGTTTGAGAATCAAATTCAGGAAAACTTGATAAAAATTACAATGAAAGAAGAAAAATACCAGGAATACAAATTACTAAGGAGGAAGCTTGAAAATTCCCATAAGACTTTGGAAGAATATCGGATGGAAAAGAACCGACGGATTCAAAGCCTGAAAACCAGGCGGTATTGTGTGAAGTTTTTAGTTAACACAGCGGAAGATATGTCAGATTTTCTTACGGGGAAACCTGGTCATGCGGCCCATTATAAAATTGATTGTGCAGTGGAGCGGGTTTCGCGAAAAATGCAGGAGCTTTTATATGAAATAAGTGAATTAGAAAGAGAGAATACTTCTCTAAAAGGACAAATTACAAATTTACAAAACCAATTGCGGGAGTTGGAACGGATGGAGGCAGAAGCCGCTCGGGCGGCTCAGGCATCCTCGGTAACTGGAACATGTAAAACGACTAAACGCTATTAGAAAGGAGAATAAAATATTGACGCTAGCGACATTAGATATATAAATAGTCCTCAGAGGTTATTTCATAACAGAAGGAGAACAGAATATGGCATATACAATAGGTTACGACATAATCGTAAATGATGAAAATGTAGAAGAAAGTGGATTAGAGTACGAAGGAAGGTGTGATTCACTGGAAGAAAATATAAAAAGGTACATAATTTTATTATCGAAAATAAAAAATGAAGGAATAAAATCCGGTGCTGCCAGTGAAAATCTGGGGAGGTTTCTGGAAGAAGTGAATAGCCTGAAGGGAGAGGCAGAAATTCTGGCAGAAGAAATGAAACAGTGTAGGGAAGCATTTTTACAGGGGATAGACGAGGCGGATTGCTATCTTTACTAAAAAGAAGATTAAAAGGATTTTTGCAGGTGCTTAGAAGCACGCAGATAGGAGTTATGGATGAAAATTGATATAGAACTTCAGAAACTGGAGGCTGGAATCAGTGAGATGATTCAGTTTATGGAAACATTCGACCAAAATAGAAGCAGAAACTATTTTGTAGAAAGCAAAGGAAACTATGCAGAGGCGGTGAAAGAAAGCCTTGATTTTTGCATGGATTTGGAACGTGCATTTTATTTTCTCATGGATTGCAGTAAAAAAGTATTAATAGAGTCAAAAAGCGGGTATTTGAATATGGATGAAACTCTGTCACAGATTTTGCAGGGGGTAAAGGAATAATGAGATAAAAGTTAAGAAAATTTAATTTAGGCTATACGAAAGGAGAAAGAATGGAAAAAATGAATGAAATACTCCCTTTGGGAAGTGTGGTAGAAATCGGGAAGGAAATAAAGATGGTGATTACTCATCGATTTCTATACTCCGGTGAGAATGGTGAAAGCTATGATTATGCAGGAGTTCCATATCCGGTTGGAATGGAACAGGCCGATCAAATTGTTCTGTTTAACTGTACAGCAATTGTAAGGGTAATACATAAAGGGTATTCTGATGAATTGGAGGAGGAATTGGTTTCACAGATTTTACGAGAGGAACAGGGTGAGGAGCATGGGAAAGATAATACGTGATTTTTCTCAGGAAACGGTGGAAGATATCCGCCAGACGATTCTGGAGGGCATGCTGGAGCACGGCAATGCTCCGCTGCTGGACTGGTGGGATGATATATGGAAAACGCTTACAGATGAAATAGAGATAAGTGATTATCTGGATAATGTAGAAGCATACCATAAGGAAGTGATTGACCGCCATAATACCACTCTGGAAAGGTTTGACAAAATATTGGAAAAAGCGCATAATGTAGACATTATTTATGCAGGCCGTCAACGGGCTATCTTACACAGGATGCAAGCATTTTATAACCGGATTGTCCAGACTGCCGCATTACTTGCTCCACAAGCGCTGGAAATGAGCAATGAGGAATATCAGGAATTGATAGACCGGATACAAACTGCTTATCAGGGGACAGTAGCGGAAATTGAGAAGGAAAAAGCAGTCTTTGAAGAAGCTGCTTTGAAGCTGGAGGAACCGTCGATGCTTGTATATGCAAAAAGCGTGGTGCTGGGAGCGGGGATGTCCGTTGTAAGGGACGTATTGGAAGAAATATTTGTCATCATGACTTTGTGGAAGGCAGCGGTCTTAAACCTGGGAAATATGGGGCAGATAATAAGTCAATATGAAACAGAGATAGGCAATATTCGAAAAGTACTTAATGGAGAGGAAATCGCACTAATACAAGAACAGGGCTTGGATGAGCAAACCTATTATTTTATAAGGATGCTTGGAGATATAGGAGTCACAATGGCTTCATTAAAGGGACTGGAGGTAGGAGTTAGTGCTGCATCAAAAGCGATTGTGTCGTTTGGAGCGGCGGGTGCAATAGGAGGAGCGGTAGGAGGATCCCCGGCGGTATCAGCAACAGCTGTGACGGCCACCTTAGCTGCAGAATATGTAGTTTTATCCGCAGCAAGTGCATTAGGAATGGTAATTGCCAATACGGGAACTGGAAATTTCAAGAATAACCTTTACAATATGCAGAGTAGCCATGATAAGGTACCAAAACTGGAAAATAGGAGTCGGGTAGATGAAGATTTGAGGGTTAAGGTGGATGGGGTTTCTGGGAATGGAGGTAGTAAGGGTGGTTCAGAAACTAAGGAGAAAAAGGGTGACTCTAAGAGTGAGGGAGCTGGAAGCGCTAAAACTAATAATGGTAGAGATGTTAATGATGTTGATATAAATAATTTGCCCGAAGGATGGACAAAAACGGAAAACAATGGATTTACTCATGTGCGTGATGGGAATGGAAGAATACGTATAAGGATAGACCCGCCAGATGCAAAAACACCATATCCTCATAAACATGTGTATGCACCAGATGGAACACCCCTAGATGTTAATGGAAAACCTGTAAGTCCTAAAAGTCCAGATGCACACATACCACTTAAATAATGAAAGGGAGACCAGCTATGAGAGCTAATAAAATACAGGAAATAATTGATGAATATTATTATTGGGATATTAGAGTATCAAGTTTAGAGTGTAATTATTTTGCTGACGAGGTTACTCTCACATATGATGATATGGAGGGAAATGATGTGATATATCTTTTTAAAGGATGCTATAAATCAAACTTTGAGCATACAAAAAACTATGATAAACTAAAGGCAGTAAAAGATATGGAAGAGACACAAATTCCATATTTTATGCAAGATGTTAAAATTGGCGAGGTAGAGGAAGAGGAAAATCAATTCTTAACATGCAGTATAAATATGTTTCCTTTACATTTAGAAATATGGTGTAAAGATATTCAAGTGATTAAAAGAAGCAATGGCTAAATATGTGTCGCCGCTATTACCAGAATAAATAACAGGTGAAGTAACATGGAATTGAATGACATAAAATAACTTAGGCGGATATGACAATATGCCAGATGGCCGGGTATGTATGAGGGTAAAGGTGTGCCGATACATGATATAAAATTTTTAATTACCCTTGATAACACCTGCTTGAGATGGTAAAATTTAACTCATAAGGGTAAAATAATTTTTTCTAAGGAGGATTATAATGAAAATACTGAAATCAATGGTTATTTTGATGTTAATATGTGTGGCAGCTATTTTATGGAATGCTACGACTACAGAGGCAAAGAGTGGTGTAAGTAAGGATGGCTGGGCATATATAGAATATTTTGAAGGTGAGTTAATTGTAATAGGGGTTACAAAGAAAACAAATGGGATTGTGCCTGATACCATTAATGGTATGCCAGTGACTGAAATATTTGAAGGTCTTAGCGATGAAGATGATGGGTATATCCATTGCACGTTTAAGAAGCTGGCATCGACCTCACTTGTGATACCTGAAGGTGTTAAGAGCGTATATTTAGGCAACACGAGCTTTGCATCTGTTATATTTCCTGCAAGTGCGGAGAAAATTGAATTAAGCTATCTTGTTGATATTAAAAAATTGATTATGGATCAAAGTAATCAATTTTATACGGTTCATGAAAATATATTATACACAAAAGATTTAAAAGCGCTTGAATATTGTCCAAAGAGTAAAAAGGAAGTGACTGTACCAGATGGAGTAGAACGGATTTCTCCACTGGCGTTCATGTGTGGAAAACAAAAGAAGGTTATTCTGCCAGAAAGTCTAAAAGAGATTGATACTAGTGCTTTTGAATATTCTGATTTGGAAGAGATTGTTTTACCAGAAGGATTAATTAAGATTGGAATAGGGGCTTTTTTGGGGACAAAAATTAAGACAATTGAGATTCCTGCTAGTGTGTCATCGATTGAGGACACTGCCTTTGCAACTTGTAAGAACCTAACTTCAGTAAAAGTAAAGTGTAAAGTGATAGGAGAAAAGATGTTCGCGAATTGTGAAAATCTAAAAAAGGTAACCTTATCCTCTAAGGTAGAAGAGATTGGTATTAGGGCTTTTGAGAGATGCAATTTCAACTCAATTACTATATCCGAAAATGTAAAGAAAATAGATTTTGAAGCCTTTGTCTATGTACCCCTAAAGAAGATAACTATCAGATCAAATGTTCTTGTAAAGCTGGGAGAAGGTGCTTTTAGCCAGTCGAGAACAACCCATGGTATTGCAGTATTAGTACCAAAGAGTAAGTTAGAGGATTATAAGAAATTGATGAAAAGGGGAGGTTTGTTTAATGAATACAACAAAAAGATAGATGATTATTCAAATACTCGAAAGGGGATAACCTTTAAGACATTCTGACTTTCTTTTTAATATTTTACAAAGATAAACTGTAAAACAGGAAAAAATGATGAAATTTCATTTTTTTCCTGTTTTTTTGTTGGAAATTTAAAAAAACAGAAAAAAAATCCCATATTAATAGTGAGAGATTATTTTTTCAAAAGGAGGAAAGTGTTATGAAGATACAAATGAAGTATCCAAAAAGAAAGAAGCAGGGAAGACCAAAAAACCGAATCGGGCTGCCCATCTTCCTCATGATACTGACTGGAATGATGGTATGTTTTATTTCTGCCGCTCATGAAGGAGTCATCCAGGCGGCGAATGGAAGCATAGGAGGGGACGGAAGTTCCAAGCTGGCTACCTACAGCAGCAATCAGGGGGCCGACAGTTATCCCTTCGAGAAGGCCTGTAACATCTTCAGCATCTACCAGATGCATGGAAATGATCCTAACATCAACAACCCTGGTACGCTTGCCAGAGACAATAAGGTTCTTACCGGTATTCGCGGGGAGATTAAGTTCCTGAACATAGGAGCGGATGAATCCTCCATCTTTTTTGCATCAAAGCAGCTATGCAAATATCTGGATGACAAAGATTTCTTTAAGAAACAGGGCTTAAGTGTCCTGATAGACACTACCATGTACTCCAGCAAGAAGTATACTGGAAATATTGTCCTGTTTGATGACGTTGACCCGGACACAAAAATTATAGGAACCACTGGTTGGAAGAATGGAGTCTTTTACAAGGAGCTAAAGAAATTGCGGGATGGGACTCCGAGCAAACTTCTTAAGGATGTAAAGGACAGTGAGATATTGGAGCTGGCGAAGGAGGCAGCAAAGAAAAAAAGTGCGCAGGAAGTTTTGTTCTACATAAATGATACCCCCATTTCTGACAGCGTCATTGAGTCCAGTGTATTTGAACGGATTGATGAGTACATGCACATTTCCGAGAATAAAGATGGTAATCACTATCTGGAGTGGACTCAGACGGAACGGGACGAATATCAGCTCCGCTATCTGGATTTCCTGCTCTGCTGTTATTCTGCCGTAGAAGGGAAGGGAGGGAGTGCACAAAGCGAATGGAAGAAAGCGATCCAAAATTACAAGAAGGATAATGGGGACTGGGCCTCAGCCCGTCTTTCGGCAGTATCGATCTGTCCGGCTGTAGTGGGTTCCGGATACTATGATGACAGCAATAACAAGACTGTACGGCGTACGGTATTTATGAGCATTGAAGATCTTATTGAAAAATCATCTAAAATAAGTGATAGCCATTCGCTTAAAAAGACGGGAACAGCTGGAAGGACTATGTATAGCCTTGACTATAAAAATGCAAATTCAGATCCTAACATGTTATATAAGTTTTTTACAAGTTTTAAAGATTCTAAAGGTAAACTGGTTTATGATAAATCAGTTGCTTTTTTAATAAATCAGAATGATTCCAAAATCTATGGGAATGAAACACGTATCAACCCCGTTCCCTATTATAAGCGCCTACGTGCTATGGTTTCACTACAGAATAGTGACAGCTATAAGCTATCCTATGGAAATCAGGGGGTCTACGGTTCTGCCTTCATCCAGCGCTGCTTCTCACGCCTCCCCTATAAGGCCTCCAAGGAAAGCATCAACATGAAGGACTCAACTAACCCATTGGCACTTTTTGAGCTCATCAAGTCCCGTATCACTGGTGAGGTGAGGGAATCCGAAGATAACCAGAAGCTCACTGCCTATGGTATGGCTCTCGTCCCCCCTCTTTACTACAACGCTACCAGCAGCTATAAGGCCTTCTTAAAGGTCATCTCCCAGAAGGCCGAAAGTAGTGGGGCGAAAAAGGAACTTACACTGGTACTAAGAGGAACAGAGGGCGTCATTCCACTCAATGATAATCCCCAATTAGTTCTAAGCCTGGATGGAACCGCTACCCAGACAGAGTGGAAGAACTTCTTTGATAAAAAATACTCAATGGGACTCAAGGTGACCATCTCCCGTTCCACCAAAGACGGGACCTGGAAGGTTTGTAACACCACCCTAAATGAGCTGGACTATCTTTCTCAGCGGGAGAATCAGTATTCCATCACGCAGAAGCCCTTAGAATCGTTCCTGTTAAATAAGGTAAATGTCACTCCTGAATGGAAGGACTCCGGTATTGCGGCTCTCACGGTAAAGGCAGGTGGGACTCTGACCGTAAAATACAAGGCTGAAGTAGAGATTCTTTACAAGAACAAAGAGGCCGATAAGGACAAGAATGACTGGTCAGAGGCCCAGAGCATTCCGGCTGCGACGAATGAAGTAACGCTCATCTATAAATACACCCAGGAAGATGAGGGCGTATACATATCGGAACCAGATGCCTTTGCAGAATTAAAAGAAGGTTCCATCTATCAGGAGACATTTGAAGCCATGGCCGGAGTTCCATCTACCCGAACCCTTTACTTTTCCACTGGTGGTGCCGAATTCATGACGGAGCTCCGGTGTGAACCGACCAAGGATCAGATTTCCACACGGAAATATACCACCCACTTTAACGGTGTGGATTGTGAATTTAAGACTGCTGATAATTCCAAGACTCATTCATTAGGAGGAGTAACTGTAAATACACATACAGGAGGCAGCTATACTGCCTCTCAGTCTTGGAGCGGCAGCGTTCCAAACAAAGCCAGTGCCGTGACCCAGACGGCTCTTCATAGTGTCACAGTTACTTGTCCTGCCCAGCCGGATCGGAGTGCTTATAATGCGGCAATGACGGCTGCACAGGCCTATGCAGATCAGATCAATGCCACAATACTTAGCTATACCTCCGGAAGTGATAAAAAGACCCGGCAGAAAAGTGGTTGGGGGGCATCGGTTAAGAATACAGTCACTGACCCTGTCACCACGAGTGCTTCCGACAATAAGCATTGTAGTTATGTCGCACCATCAGGTTCCGTGAAGGAAGGGAACTATAACCCGGGGACCCCATGCGGTAATGAAATGGCCACGGCCACAGCTACCCCGGGTGGACCGGGAAACTACCGGGTCTGGGTGGAGTTCTCAGTCCCATCCCACTGCTTGTGCGGCCCTTGCTGTGAGCATTTTCTGCCAGCCATAGAAGACACCTGGGTCCAGAAGGCCACCTTTGATACTGTAAAGATAACCGATGTCCATGTCTGGAAGCTGGAATCCGGCTATGTCATGGACATGGAAGAAATCACCTACGATGAGGACGAATCCGTGGAATCCCGCATCCTTCAGGGCGACCCCAACATCTTTTATAACCTGGCCGCCGGGAACACCAGCAAGGCCGGTCGCCTCCGCTATACCCTCCAGCGCCAGCAGGGGGATGAGGTCTACTATGAAGAAATGGCAAACGGTGCTCTCACCAGAACCAATAAGTGCAATGGTCTGGCAAGGACATTGGGAGCCAACGTCTCTCCGGCAGGAGGCGGGGGACACAGTGAGTCATGGGCGACCGGAATTCTCTATACCAATAGCACCTTCTCCAACACATTGGACTACCACAAATCAAACTCCGACACCAAGGATAAAGTCACCCTGGAATGGAATCGATTCGATACCAGACGGAACCAGACCAACACCGTCACCATCATCGGGGACATGCTGATCCTCCAGACCTCCAGCGGCGACCAGAGCTTACTTTACCATGAGTCCAAACGGACCGCCAAGGCCCAGGAGAACTTCAAGGATGTTGAGGTGGATTTTAAAGATTTATGGGCGAATAATCCTTTAAGTTCTGCGAAATGGAACCCAGCGGAAATCAACATCGGTTCCTATAATGGGCACTATGAAACCCCATATACCAAATACAAAGGAACAGGAAACGGGCAGAAGATTACCACTGCCTTTGATGACGATGCCCAGAAGGCGGTAGCCATGGATGAGCTGGGTCTGGCTACGGTTACGGTAAAGCAGACCTTCTCATCCGGCGCTACTTATAAATCCTCACCCGGAAACAGTGAAGCCCGGATGCCGCGGGCGACCGACCTGCGTATCAGTAAGAGCCATATCCGCCAGAATCCGGTAAATGAGAACAAAGAATACATAACCGGCCAGTCCTATGCCTTTTACCTTCCGATCCTGTCTGTGAGCTCCGGGAAGATAGAAAGGGAACACCAGAACACCCAGAACGATCTGGGGCAGCTTGGTTACACCACTCCTTCACGTTACCGCTATCATGACGGGAATGATGGAAAAGTAAATGATATTGTAGTCCACGACCCGGTATCCGTATCTGACGCAGTGATTGTAGCCAAGGACCGTGCTCTGGATCAGCGGACTCAGGCCTCTCGTATCGGAACGGCCCAGGAAGCTTTGGAGAGCCTGCTTGCAGCAGAATACTGCCCAGGTCTTCCAGGACTGTGTGATTACCGGGTACTAAATTGTACCTTTTCGCTTAATATTATCCGTGCTGCTTTTGATTTTGAACCCATTCCGGTAGAGACAGATTCCTGGGGAGATGGAGAGGAGGAAGACGGAACCGGTGGAACGATGGTGATAGGGAACGAGACAGGAGATACCAGTGGGGAAACAGTCGGACCAGGAGGTAACACCCCCTGGAAGGAAGGTGGCATAAATGCAGGTTATGATGACACGATCGTCCTAAATCGGGTGACCTCCTCCGACCGGACCCATGCCCAGTATACCTTGCCGGACGGTTTTCGCTTTTCCGATCCCCTAACCGATTTTACCACGGATCGAATGCTCCTGGCAGAAGGGACAGGGGCTTTGAAGATACCATTAAGTGATTTAAGTCTCATGGGACAGACAGGGGAAGGGCTTATCTTTGCAGCAGATATGTGGATACCATCCTCTTATTCTAAGGACCGGATGCTCTTTTCCATTGGGGAAGCCGGTTTTTACATCCCGGCAGGAAGCAGTAGGGGAGCTTTCCTTACCGGAGACGGAAAGAAGAAGGATGCTCAGGCCTCCATTACCGGACGAAAGATTAATCTGGAGGTCACTTTCCGGTTCGGCAGCCTGGAGGACTGTAAGGTGAAGATAGATGGAGAGGAAGTCCCTTTAAGCAACAATACAGGCGAGATAACCTCACGTATGATTGGGGATAGTGCCCGCATTGGCTGTTGGGAAAAAGATTCCGCTTATGAGTCTCACTTTTATCTGGATAACTTGACCGTTGCCCGGGCAGGCGGTGTCCTTCACCATACAGACAGCTGTTACACCACTCGGACGATTCATGCCCTTGCCACCCAGAATCTGTATAACGGTTATGCAGACTATACGACTGCCATGGCTTCCGGCATTGACTGGCAGGGAAAGAAGGACGATGGAAATACCTGGTCGGTAGCAGAAGCCAATGTACATACCCACACAAAGGACTGTATCACGAAAGATAGTACTGGTCTAAAGATTGGGATTGCATTAGCAGAAAAGGGAGATCTGAGTCACTTAAAGAAGATGATGGGAAGCACCCTTTGGAAGAAGTTCTGCCAGACCTTTGAACTGGAGGAAGAGAACGGAGAAGGGGTTACTGGTCTGGCTGTGGGAATCCCAGAAAATTTAATCTATACTGGCAATATCCAATCTCGGGTACTGCTTCCTGGTACCTATAAGCTGGAGGGATGGGGAGCTAAGGGCGGAGATGATTCTGCATCTGGTGGAAAAGGTGGATATGTCACTGGCACCCTAATCTTAAAGAAAAAGACTACCATCTATATTGGAGTCGGTGGAGCAGGAGGAAACAGTAGTTCAGGAACAGGCGGAGGCTTTAACGGTGGAGGCAATGCCGGGACCACAGGAACCTCTGGAGGAGGTGGCGGAGCCACACATATGGCCACTCAGGATGGCACTCTGAATGCAGTCCTTAATAATGCACAGACCAAGGACAGTGTCCTTTTAACTGCTGGAGGAGGGGGAGGTGCCGGGAATAACGGCAGTACCACAGGCTATGGCTATTGGTATCACACAGAGGGGTGTTCGTATCAATACTCAACCCACTACACAACCAGTAGCAATACTTGCTCGAACTGCGGCCATGGCTGCGGCTATCTCTCCTCTTGGACACCAGGTGGATCGGATGGAACCGGAGCAGGTGGAGTGGGCGGTGGTATCTCCGGTGGAAGTAACACTTATGGTATCGGTGGAAGCAGCAGCCGTTATTATGCTCTTGGAAAAGGTGGAAACTGCCAGGTCTCTGATGGAGCTGGTGGCGGAGGCGGCTACTATGGCGGTTTCGGTGCTACTGGTGATAGGGGAGCAGGAGGCGGTTCCGGTTATGTATCTTCGACCTTTAAGGATGGAAATACCATCGCTGGCAATCTTTCCTTCCCAGCAACCGGAGGCGGAACAGAGACGGGACATACCGGTAATGGTCATGCCCGTATTACCCTCTTGGTCACCGGACTGCCTGGAATTGAGGAAATTGTGGTATTCCTGAATCAGAATCTAAGTCAGATTCCAGACCGAGTGGATGCCATTCAGAATCCGGTATGGAACTGTAAGAACCAATATTCCCAACATGTATGCACCACAGAATGCCGGGAGGAAATCATCCTTAGCTGTCGGGAGCCTCATCATGAAGGCTTTCATTACGACTATGATGATCCGGTCTGCTACGACGCCTGCCATAACGATGCCAAACACAGTGATGCTGTAACAGAAATCAAGGACACATCCGGCAAGGCAGTCACTATGGGAGACTTCATCACCCTGGACCAGTTCTTTGAGGTCTACTTCCCGAACAGGGGAGACTTTTACGGAAACGGTGCTTTGGGCATCGGCACGACTGTACTGGAACGAGGAAAAGGATATATGGATGCCATGGATACCAGCGAATGGACCAGGGAGAAAAAGGTCAGATTCCCCTTTGACGTTCTCTATGAGCGGGACGGCGTATGGGAGACCTGGCCGGGAGGTAATTGGATACCTCTTGAGGTAAGGGATGAGAATGGAAGGGGACTGGAACACTATCGGTTCTACTGTCTCTTAGAGAACGGGGAGCTGTCGGCCGGACAGGTAGACTTTGCCGTGGAGGCCATCAACTGTTCTGACTCCCCCGGAGGAAAAGAGAATCCTTATGAAGAGGATGATTCCCATGACATGGATTGTCCTCTCTATGACAATCACTGGGTCACCAACCGGCAGAGATTGCTGCTCAAGACAGCCTACCACAGTGCCTATAAGATGACCTATATCGATGTGGTAGGGCGGATCGGAAATCTAATGGTAGAGGATACGGATGATATGCGTTACAGTAACTTCTTCAAGAACCCATTAACGAGTGATGAGTGGCTGATCGAGGGGATTATCCGAAAGGTAGACCCTGGAAGCCCGAAGAATTATCTGGCCTGGTTCTTAAAGGATGGAGGATTTGGAAGGGATATCCGGGGTGAGATTGTCTCAAAGGAGACCGGATACTTTAACACCTGGGATACCTTAGGGTGGGCGGCACGACTCAACCCATCCCCACTTCCGGTGGCAGCCGATCGGAATACCACTACAGCGTTAAAGATGGACCAGCTAAAGTTAGGGTATGATATCCTGTGGGATATCTCCACCATGGGAGATTATGAAGGGCATCTTCAGGTCATGCCGTATTTCTATGCCCTCAATACGAAAACAGACACCTTAACTCCCGTGGATGTGTACATATCCGATGCAGGAGAGATGCGCCCCATTAATTACTGGGGACTTTACCAGCAGCATATGACCCAGGCGGGGGAAAAGGATGATTTTTTTGAGAAGGCAGAAAAGGATTCTTATGAATATATTATGTATCTAAATTGGGAAGAGGAAGCAGAAAGACGGAACTATACCCTTGAGGAAGAGAAGAACACCAAGTCTATCGGGGAAGCCCGGTATACAGAAATTTATGACAGCATGGGAGAGGTCATTGCAACCAAGCTTTATACCATCCCCTATGGGAACTACTATAACCTTGGAACCATGCAGCTTCTGACCCCACAGCTGAGAGCCAGAACCTATATTGGCAGTCCGATTGTGAACAGTGTGGACATCAACGGAGGAACAGATACCAACTTTGATAACGTGTTCGGAGAGATGTATTTCTGGGAAAAAGCTCAGAGATGGCATATACGGACGGGTCTTCCTTCGTCCGCAACCTTTGTAGCCTACCGGAATGGGGAACACCATAAGCCGGATGACATCATCGTGCGGGGAGATGGAACCTATGGAAGAGCCGACTGGGAGTTTGAAGGGGAGGAATATGTCATACTGATGACTGCCAGCATCATTGCAGTGGGGGATACCTATGATCTGGCCTATGACCAGGGAGGGGATAATGGAGCAGCAGAGATAAATGGTAAGACCTATTCCTTCGGAAATGACATTCCGACTCTTCTTGCCGTGTATGATACCAAGTCATCACGGGTGGACATTGATATTAAACATACTCATTAAAGCATATGATGCAGGGTACAGGCCAGGAAGCCTGGAATGGTAGGAACATCCGATGCCGGAGTAGTGCCAAAGCCATCGGCGCTCAGGGAAAGCGTGTTTGAGAAAGGAATTTCATATGGAAATTAAAAAAGTAAGTGAACGGTTCGAGGAAAAATGCAGTGTGAAATATGATCCCCATCAGCTATCGGAGCATTGGTTAGAGGTAGACAAAATCATAAAAGACTGTAATAATAGTATTATGGAAATGGGACTTCCGGATATTGAGTATACCAGCCAGGTGGATCAGATTCATGAGTATTGTGACGAGTTGATATACCTGAATAGTTACATCCGTTCCGCCTATTGGAGTGTTTATGAATGGCTGGATTATCCCTTGTGGCTGGACTTTAAGAATGGTGTGACAGAAGCAATCAGCCAGATTAAGGCAGAAGAAATCACTACAAAAAATATCATGGGAATGGGAGGATATTATGATACACCCCTGACGAAGGGATATGAGTGGGGGACAATGCCAAAGAAAGAGCTGACGCTTTCAGACTTTATGAACCTAATGTCAGAAGAGGAGGGAAAGAACGGATTTGAGGTACAGGGACTCCAAGGGATGAAGGAATTCCAGGAGCTGTTCCAGGAAGAATATGAATCGAAGAAGAAAGAGCTTCCCGATTTGGAAGCTCCCCGGAGCTATTTTGAGGACATGTTGGTAAAAGGACAGGGGGAACACAGTGAGTACCATCCGGGTTTGGACAAAGTTCAGACAGTTTTGGATGTAGCGGGTTTAATCCCTGTGGTAGGAGAGCCGGCCGATATTGTGAATGCCATTCTTTATCTCTTGCGAGGAGATAAGGTGAATGCGGCTCTATCGGCGGCAGCCATGATATCA
>JAVBLX010000161.1:0-20115 GCA_031553075.1 Acetivibrio sp. | reverse complement strand
ATGGAAATGGGACTTCCGGATATTGGGTATACCAGCCAGGTGGATCAGATTCATGAATATTGTGACGAGCTGATATACTTGAATAGTTACATTCGTTCCGCCTATGGTAGTGTTTATGAATGGCTGGATTATCCCTTGTGGCTGGACTTTAAGAATGGTGTAACAGAAGCAATCAGCCGGATTAAGGCGGAAGAAATCACTACAAGAAATATCATGGGAATGGGAGGGTATTATGATACACCGCTGACGAAGGGATATGAGTGGGGACAATGTCAAAGAAAGAGCTGACACTTTCGGACTTTATGAACCTAATGCCAGAAGAGGCGGGAAAGAATGGATTTAAGGTACAGGAACTCCAAGGTATGAAGAAATTCCAGGAGCTGTTCCAGAACGAATATGAAGCAAAGAAGAAAGAGCTTCCAGATTTGGAAGATCCCCGGAGCTATTTTGAGGATATGTTAGTAAAGGGACAGGAGAAACACAGTGATTATCATCCGTTTTTGGACCTGTTTCAGACAGCACTGGATGTAGTGGGATTTGCACCTGGTGCGGGTGAGCCAGTGGATGCTATTAATGCTATCCTTTATTACTTGAGAGGAGATAAGGTGAATGCAACGCTATCGGCTGCAGCCATGATACCATGGACAGGCACTTTTGCGACTGGTGGAAAAATTACGTTAAAAGGAAAAAAAGCCATGGAAGTGGTGAAGAAAGTGGTGGTAAAAAAAGTTGTAAAAAAAGCCGTAAAGTCTTGGGATGAGATGGTTATTGCGGTAAAGAAGATAAAGTGTAGTACACAAGCCAACCTAAGTTTAGATGATATAAGATATGAACAATATTGGAATCAAAAGGAATTGTTAGTTAAAAGCAATTGCTCAAATGAAACTCTATACGAATATTTATATAAAATCAACCCTGATACGGCAATTGAATTTGCTAAGACGGGGAAATGTCCAATTGAGATTCAGATACCTAAAAATTCAGGTGTATTATCAGGGGACTGGGAAATTGACTGGAAGCAAGTTCCTAATGGGGGCTACGCATTAGATTCTAATGGTAATGCTATAAAAAATATACATCAACCTCAAATAGGTGAGATTGTTGATCGTTATGGTCCATCTAATGGAAGATATACATCACCAGTAATAGAGGGAGAGCCACATGCTTATAGCCAAAGGTCACTGCCTTATGTAGAGGATGTTGCACAATATCACCAATATCAAATAATTGGAGATTTTGATGATATAAAGGCACATGTGGATAAATGTCAAAATATTGATTTAAAGACAAAAATAGAAGTATATGTTGACCAATATTATAAAGGTGATTATAGTAACATAAAAATATATGAGGGAGAAATTGCAACTGGATTTAAGGTTAATGGCGGCGGAATACAATATGAACTTCCAATGCCGGTAGAATGGTTAGAGGAATTAAATTTAATAAAAGAAATACATTAATGGAGGAACGGTTTATGACTTATAATGAAGCTATGAATGTTATTCAATCAGAAAATCTAAAAAGAATAAATTGGTATGATGAGAATAATTTAAAAGCGAACCAAGTTGGCGTAATAAAAAAAGAAAATCAATGGTTGGTCTATGTTACAGACGAAAGAGCCAGTATCGTAGAAAGTTCTATATTTGAGTGCGATTCAGAAGATGATGCTATGGAAAAATTAATAAAAAAAGCAAGAAACTCAAAAATACTCTTTGGATAATGAATATGAAATATTGGGGAAAGCACAGAATTTGACCGTTATGAATATATTTAGCGGTCATCCCAATGTTGTAGGGTTCATGACATTCCAAAGTGGCTTGATGATTTCGTAAATGATCTGCTATTCCACAAACTGGTTATAAATCCAATCCTTTGAATCCGGGAGGAACTGTACCTAAAATAACAGATATAACGACACCAGGAAAGACCATAGAATTTCCAGCACTGTTTTAACTGCTCAGACACGTTTTCTTTTATAGGCGGATGGTATTAATGCTTGCGATACCCGCCTTTTTAGGCCAGCAAGTAATTAGCCCTTAAAGGGCTAATATCAAACTACCACTTGAAGTGGGGGGCGCTGACTTAATTTAAGGTACAGGAACTCCAAGGTATGAAGAAATTCCAGGAGCTGTTCCAGAACGAATATGAAGCAAAGAAGAAAGAGCTTCCAGATTTGGAAGATCCCCGGAGCTATTTTGAGGATATGTTAGTAAATGGACAGGAGAAACACAGTGATTATCATCCGTTTTTGGACCTGTTTCAGACAGCACTGGATGTAGTGGGATTTGCACCTGGTGCGGGTGAGCCAGTGGATGCTATTAATGCTATTCTTTATTACTTGAGAGGAGATAAGGTGAATGCAACGCTATCGGCTGCAGCCATGATACCATTGACAGGCACTTTTGCGACTGGTGGAAAAATTGCGTTAAAAGGGAAAAAAGCCATGGAAGTGGTGAAGAAAGTGGTGGTAAAGAAAGTTGTAAAAAAAGCCGTAAAGTCTTGGGATGAGATGGTTATTGCGGTAAAGAAGATAAAGGGTAGTAGTCAAAGTAACTGGAGTAATTTAATGAACCACGAAGATGCTGTTAAGTATGAAAACCGGGTTAATTTACGAGAGGCAGGTTTAGACCAACAGAAAATCAATGACATAATATTAACTAACAAGGGATATAGACCTGTTCCATCAACATACTTAAGTTCTGGATACATCGATGAACATCTATCTATGTTTTCGGATGGTGTGGTTAAAATTAGTCCATCCACACCTCTAGGACAGGCTGGTCCTCCAGGTGGAACATTTGTAATGCCTAAATCAGTTGCAGATAATTTAATTGCAGAAGCAGGCGGAGATGTTGCGAAATTAGAAAAATTATTAAGTTTAGACCCAGGAACATTAGGTACTAATCCAGTTCGGTTAGATATTCAGAATCCAAGTGGCTTAAGAATGTCAAGTGGAAATGAATTAGGTGCAAATTCACAATGGATACCAGGGGGGCAGGACAGGAGGCGGGATTTTAGAGGCAACAATAAATTCTCCTTCTCCACAGGAATTTATATCAACATTAATATTTAAATAGAATGGAGATAAAAATGGAGATAATATACAATAATTTAGGAATTCAGATTTTAAAAAATAATGATAAATATATTTTACAATATGATGGAGGTGAAATTGTCTCAATTATTAAGCAAATTGAAATAGCAGAAAATGAAGCTAATGCTATTAAAGAAATAAATGACTCTAATTTACTTTATGACTATATGATTAAAAATTTAAATGATAGAATATAGTATTTTTGACTATTAAATAAAGATTGAGTAATGTAAATGAGGTATTTCGAACATGGAATACCTTTTTGCTTTTGATTTGTTATTTTAAATCCGCCAATATAATCAGCGAAAAACAACACTGCATCCTCATCCTAAAAATAACCATAGAATAAGCAGCGTTTTCAGCATAAATGGATTCAATCCATTCCTCAACAGTCTTTTGTTGTTCCTCGGTTAATCCCAGATTCTTACATTTCTTAGACACCTTATCTTCTGCTTTAGATGCTTCTTGATAATTCTCATCTTTTTTTAACTGTTCAAACACGTTTTTAAAAGAGCGTTCATCCAAGTGATTATAATGGGCGAACCGGGGGCTATGAGGGGAGAAAAAACTTTCCTCTTGCCTTTTTTGTTTTCTTTTTCTGTCTTTAGAATGTAAATTCAAACACTATTCTTTTATTAAAATTCACTTGCAAGTCCCTCTAAAAATTATATCCAAAATCACTTGCATTTTTCTCAACCAGAGGTAACATCACACCCACGAAAACTGGAAACTGTTTTTAGGAACTTTATGGAATTAGTAACAGATACAAAATATTATGAGAGCAAAAATGTTTCTAATCCAAGGAATAGCCCAAACTCTTTACTCTATCACCTTATACATCTCCTGCAAGGCTTCCAAATTCACAAAATCAACCTCCTGATTATAAGTTGCAATCATAGCCTCTGTTTCTGTATTCCGCTCGCTGTCAGGCACATTTTTTGCTTGTTTATACACAAAACCCATCATTGTTTTATGGACAAAATTCAACTTCGAATAATCAATCCCGCCACGCAAAGAATAGATCTGTGAAATATCAAATATTGAATGTGGAATCTGGCTTTTAATTCCTTCCCTTATCTTTTCTACATTTTTTATATCCGCAGGATCAGCCAAACCAACTGTGGCAATCAATATCTGCTTACCATCTAACTCTTTTATTCCTTTCAACGTTTTTGCCAGCCCTAGCACTCCCCCAGCATATAACCCGCCAAAATATACAATTAAATTATATTGGTTAATATCTTTAACCTCACTAAATTTTACCAGCTCCATCCCCATATGCCCTGCAAACTCACTTGCATATTTGTATGTAGTCCCATATTTACTGCCATAAATAACGATTCGCTTCATCTTAAACCCCCATCTGTGCGCCCTAGCGCACGTACAAATCAAGATGTTGAAAGGACAGTTTTACCGTTCTTTCAACCTAACTCCCGTCTGCCTGCTTCAACAGGCGAATAAATTATATTGCTTTCTTCCGCTCCTTAAAAAACGCCTCCAAATGTTCAATCCCATTCATCATTTTTATTGAAAGCTGATAATACTGTCTGATCTCCGCTTCGGAAAATTCCTTAAAAACAGCCTGGTGGACCAGAGTTCCAAGCTCCGTGTTATCCTTTGAAAACTGTATCCCCTTTGTAGTCTTCTTTACACATAAAGACCTGGCATCTTTTTCGGATTTTTCCAACGTAATATATCCATCTTTCTCTAAATTCATCGCCAGTTTTTTTACATTTTGCCTTGAGCATCCCATGGCCTCTGCCAAGGTGGATAAATCTGGTGGTGTTTCAAATGCATTGCTGACTACCATCAGGAGCCACTGCTTGCTGGACATTTGGTTATATCGGTCATACACTGCATGCAGGCGGTTTTCCTGAATAAAGACTCCGGCAAATAATAAATTCTTCATCCACCGGATATCGGTTCCCATGTTTTCGTATTTTTTACTATTCTCCATATATATTTCCTTTATTAAAAAGAGTAACAAGTTACTATTATAGCTTAGTAACTTGTTACTCTTTTGTCAAGAATCTTTTAATTAATTTTCATTTCCAATCATAAAACACCTTATTTTAATGCATCCAGTAACGCCAGACCCAATGGAGGTGTTTTTAAAAAACCATAATTTGTCAGAATCACACAAGCATTTTTACGCTGTGCATCATAACCTGCAAAACAGCTGAACACACCTGCTGATCCATCATGCCAAATGTACGGGCTGCTGCGCTCCAAACGCCAGCCCAAGCCAAGATTGCATTTCTTATCTCCGTTACCATGCTTTTGATGTGTTAGGGCAAAGTATGGCTTTTCATTTGTGGCATGCATGACTGTATAATGCAATATATCTTCCGCATTGGAAGAAATTGCACCAGCGGCAGCTATCAAATCTGTTGTTTTCCACTGCCAGTTGCGACATGCCACATTTTTGCTGCTGTAGCCAACAATCGATCCTTCTGGTCCAAGCCATGTATTTTTTAGACCAAGTTCATTTTGTAAATAAGCATTCGTGGCCGTCCAGTAGTCACTGCCCATCGCTTTGCCAACAATATAGCCAAGTGTGCCATATGCAAAATTGGAATATTTATAGGAATAATCTTTGTCCTGCATGGGATGTTCGGTCAGAATCTTACGCATGGCTGTTTCATTCACACAATCATAGTAGGGATTTACATTCAGTAAACCATCGGGCTTATGCATTTTCGCTAACAGCCTCATTGCCTGCAGTGTAGTATGGGGCAGACCGCCATATCCTGACACATGTGTGGCAAGACGACGCAAATTGGGATAATACTGTGACGGCAGACCATCAACGATTTCGTTCAATGACGTATCCAACGACAGCTTGCCCTCTTCAATTTGCTTTGCCAACATACTGGCGGTTACCGTTTTAGTAATAGAACCCACATCATAATGCAGCAAATGGCTTTCCAGCGGATTACCGTTTGCATCCATGGTGTAAAACTCTGTTTTTCCGTCCTGGTATGTACCAATGGTTAATTGCAGATGCGTTTTACCCTTACAGGCTTTTTGCAGTAAAGTATCGAATTCTGTTGAAAATGAACGCACAAAAAAACCTCCTCACTTGAGTTTCATTTAAAAATGAAACTATAATGTAAATACTTTTCATAACATAAGTATAATTCCTCACATGATTATTTGCAACGGAATCATAAGCACATGCAAACATGCCTCTTTTATACACCCACATCTTTAAAAAATCTCTTTCTCAGGGATGCATATAACAGTATCCCAAACACTACAATTACACCGTACATTATAACAACATGACTAATCAGATATCCGGCGTGTGATGTGCCTGCTGAAAAAAACTGATAGGTCAGATAAAGTCCCAATGCGCCCCCCAGTAAAAGTGGCAGAAAAAAGATAATTGCAGTGTGGTTTTGCAAGTAGGAGCGGCATTCGCGGTCAGTCAATCCGATTTTTTTGAACATCGATATGGTTTCCATTTCCTCGTCCGTGTCCGCCACGATTTTATAGTATAAGACAATACATGATGATGCAAGGAACAATAATCCTAAGAAGGCCATAGCAAATAAAAGAAAGCCATTTGCGCGCAGCAGTATTTCGTGTCGTTCTGTCTTACAAAGCGGACGTAACCCATTTATATTATCCTTATTGGTTATGCTAAACTCTACTGTGTCTCGCCATACTTCAGACGAAATATTATTTTTTTCTCTGAGAAAGGTAAGCAGCCCATCCAAAACTGCCTGGTGATTACCCGATGCAAGTTCAAACACAATAAGCTCATTGGTTTGACCTCTCGTAAGATTTCTATAAACCTCATCATCAATAACATTGGCATGGGAGCGTATAAATTCAAGGGAACCATTGGAATTGACAAAAGGCTGAAACAGCAAGGTCGATTTCCTCTGGGAATATTCTAATACATCTGCATCGTCAAGAGATTCCATGAATGCATCTTTATTCAAATCCTTCTGCCGAAATGACTCTGACCTTTCTATGCCTTGTGCAAATGACTCAATTACAATTGTTGTGTCAAAATTCATTCCTTCTTTTGCCGCATCCTCGTCATTTGTCACAATCAACAGCTCATCAGGGGCAAGATTAATGTCCAGCCCTGTGAAGCGATTAAAATCGGATTCGCTGACAAGATATGAGTTCTGGCGAAAGTTTACAAACAAGCCGTCTCGGTCGTTCAGTTCGCGATAAACCATGCCGTCAAGATAAGGCATTATTTTAATTTGCTCTATTTTACCATCTGCGCTGTTTACAATTTCCATCAGCTCGCCTTCGGTTATAATATTTATCTCACCTCGCCGTTCCACCATAAAATCATGGGGCTGGAAAGTGTCGATGGTCATTTCACCGTAAGTATAAAACGACATCCCGATTCCTATAAAAAACACGGCAAAACCCACAAGCAGAGTCACACTAAACAGGGAAACACGGTATGCCTTGAATTTATGGGATAAACTGGACAAAAGTAAAATATTTCTCTGATACACGGCAGGAAAGCGTTTAAAAATCCATGTAACCCCTGCTATTGCACTGCCAATCAGGAAAAACAACGAAACCAGCATTGTGGCAATCACGACGATAACACTTAACTCCATATATTCCCGTAAAAAATTAATTGCCCATGTTGCACCTGTGGTGATGGCATGGAACATAAAAATTGAGGTTGCAAACATGATGAGGGATACGATGCCAATGAACGGGCTCTGTTTTGAGGTGTCCTTTGTTTTGGAAGATTTTGTTATTTCTACAATTGACATCCGGCGGATAAAACGTGCTGCTGCCAGCCTCTGGAACAGGAAGATAAATGCCAAAACACCAAGGCTAAACAAGAAAGTCTCGTAGCCGATAAAAAACAGATTATCAGACACCTCCAAGACCTTTGCCAGCGCAAGATAAAATAATTTCCCGATTAGCAAAGCAGCCCCCATTCCCAACGCCGCCGCCAGTCCGAAAACAGCCGAACTTTCAAGGGTTACCATGCGGGACAAATCCCGGGAAGTCATACCCAAGGTTAAGTAGACACCGAACTCCCGCCCCCTGGAACGGATAAAGTAGAAACCCGTATACATCAGGAAAATGACGCTGAACACAGTGATCCCTACCGCTGCCATTACGATAAGGGAACCTGCCGCCCTTATCCCTGGATCTGCGTTCAGAATGTCATTAAACAGCAAACTCCCAAACAGGAACAAAACACATACCACAAAAGCATTTACCAGAAAGAAGGAAGCGAATTTTCGGATGTTAAATGTAAGATTCTTTTTTGCTATATCTCGAAATGTCATCTCCCATCCTCCTCTATGATACTCAGGGTTTCCAGGATTTTATCAAAAAATTCCCGGCGCTCTCCGCCACGGTTTATTTGCAGGGTAATTCTGCCGTCTTTGATAAAGATAATCCGTTTGCAGTAGGATGCTGCAAATGCATCATGGGTTACCATCAGAATGGTGGCACCCTGTTTTTCGTTCATTTCCTGTAACATCTGCATAATGTTTGCCGATGATTTGGAATCTAAGTTTCCCGTAGGTTCGTCTGCATAACAGACAGCAGGATTGACAATAAGCGCCCGGGCAGCGGCTACCCGTTGCTTTTGACCGCCGGAAATATTGAACGGTGCTTTATTTGCAAGATCGGCTATGTCAAAAAAGTCCAGCAACCTGGTAACCGCTTCTTCAATCTGATCTGGTGGGTTTTTATCAAGAATCAGGGGCAGGGCAATATTTTCCTTAACAGTCAAGCTGTCCAAAAGATTAAAATCCTGAAATATATAACCAATTTTTTGACGGCGAAACAATGCTAATTCGTCCTTATTCATTTTTGTAATGTCATGCCCGTCAATGAGGGCTTCGCCACTTGTAGTATAATCAATGCCTGACAGAATATTGAGCAGCGTCGTCTTTCCGCTTCCGGAAGGGCCCATAATTCCAATAAACTCTCCCTTTTGTACCGATAAATCCACACCGTTGAGAGCGGTTACTTCACCTGCACCAAGGGAGGAGCGGTATACTTTTGTAAGTCCCTTGCCAATTATAATTTCTTGCATCCGATTGCCTCCATTTTGCTATTATTCTTTTAGATAGCTTTACTTTAGATGATATACCAAATCAGAACCATCGAATTTTCTTACATAACCTTACATTTTTGTCAGGTTACGAAATGTCAATGTCACACTTGTGCCCTTTCCGGTTTCTGAGCAGATGTGAAGCCCGATACCCAACTGTTCCGTAATATGCTTAACCATGAACAGCCCAATGCCCGTAGCTTCCTTTCGTTGCCTGCCATTTGCACCAGTAAAAAACATATCGAACACCCTCGGTAAATCTTCCGGTGGTATACCAATGCCGTAGTCGGTGATTGAAAGTTTCGTGCCTTCGTCATGTTCCTCAATCTCAAATATCACGTTAGCTCCTGGATTACTGTACTTTATAGCATTGGAAATAAGCTGGCCGATAATAAAACCACACCATTTTGAATCCGTTTGAACAAATCCTTCACCACTTAGCTTAGGGAAAACTCCTGCGTAAATAAAATCTCGTTTGTGGTCGTTGATTACCCGCGTCACAAGTGCGGGGAGATCGACCCATGCTGGCATATAGTCGTTAGCGAACGCATCTAAGCGGAGTAAATTCAATGCTTGCTCCAGATTTTTTTTTAATTTTTCATTTTCAACTGTAATGTCATCCACAGGCGTGTCCGTTAAATACACATTCTCTTGAAGCCCCTGGCCATAAATCTTTTCGCATGCCAGCTCAATTACAGAAACTGAGGACTTCATACCATGAAAAAATTGGCTGTAAAGAACATTGCGAGTGTTCATTTGCGTATTCAATCGGCTAATCTGTCCGAGATATTTTTGATGGATTTCAGTGATTGTGTCAAACACATAAGCTTGCATATCATTATCGCTGCCGCAATTATCTGGGGCGATTTTAGCATTTTCCAGCCGCCTGTAAACGTCCATCAGGGAAATCCCTTTAAGCACGAGATATACAAAAAGAATAGCTGTACTTACCAGTAACGGATAAAGTATAAACACGCTGTCCATGTAAAGGTTATACACAAGAATCAGCATCAAAGAGTTGACAATAAAGACAGTAATTTCACGTTTTGCGCTTTTAATCGTCTTTTTCACAATCGGCATTAAACGCATAACCCATCCCCCTTTTCGTCAGTATTGAGTCAGTCAGCCTGAGCTCATGCAATTTTTTCTTTACCCGGGAGATGTTTACCGTCAGGGTGTTATCATCTACAAAGCTGGCATCGTCCCATAAGGCTTCCAGGATTTCTTCCCGCGAAACATACTGCCCGATGCGACTTAACAGCAGGGATAGAATTTTGTATTCATTTTTGCTTAGTTCAAGAGATAAACCGCCGTGGGTTAGCGTCATTGTCTTTTTTGACAGCACAATTCCATGGAAACTATATTCCTCACTGTCAATTTGTGTTCTGTTAAACAAAGCGTTTATTTTCGCAATTAATACACCGATGGAAAATGGTTTCGTAATATAGTCGTAAGCCCCGCCTTCAATTCCTCTTATCTGTTCTGCCTCATCGCTTCGAGCAGATAAAATAATAATGGGAATTTGACTATATTTGCGTATTAAACGCAAATAATAAAATCCATCATACTTTGGAAGAGTAATATCCAGCAGTATCAGTTTGGGATCTATCTTTGCGATGGTTTCCAGGACAGCATCATAGTCTTGCAGGACATGAGTTGCAAATCCATATGCCTGCATATATTCACATAAATACTTTTGTAGTTGTTCATTATCCTCAATAAGTAATATATTAGTCATTTTCAATCCACCATTTTCTTAAGTCATTTTCCAGCTTGGCAGTTGGGTTGAATTGCCCCACTCGATTGAGCCTATTGTATTACGGGATACACCTGCCATTTGGGCCAAATCATTCTGAGATAGGCTCTTCTCTGCCCTTGCCGCTTTCAAATTGTTTTTTAATATGAAACGGTCATCCATTCTGTCACCTCAGCGTTCTCAACACAGGTCTATTTTTCTTGCTATAACAGTCAAAAAAATATTCTCCTCTACTGCACACATCAAATAGAGGAGAACTATTGTTTCTGATTCTTTTTACAAAAGAGTCCCATGAGGTTGGAAATCAAAACGCAACCAAAACAATGCCCTTTTCAATTTATTACACGGTTTCCGAACCTACAATCTTACCAAAACCCTCAAACGGATAAGGAATCACCATCCGTCCTTCCTGGGTATCGCCCAGACCGGTATACAAATCTGCATTCCCTTCCGCTCGCATCACAATTCCGGAGGTAAAAGCACAATCCACCAGATGCGGCTTTTTCGCAGGTGCAGCTGGATAACACTCTTTTGTCCCAATGACTTTATAATTTTCGATTACTCTAGTCATAGGATCAAGGACAAATGCCGTGTTCATATAGATATCCACGACTCCATCCTCGGTAGTCTCCTGGTAGCATCCATGTCCGATGACGCCAATCTTTCCGCTGTCCAGCAAATAAGCCTGATTGCATCCACCCCACTGTGCTTTTCCAAATAATCCATCCACCAGGGGAGCCTGGGCAATTATTTGTGGGCTCAGGTCTTCCAGACTATCAATAATTGTAAAGCCAATCATGGATTCTGAACCATATTTTTTCAGTACTTCCTCCCCTCTTGGTCTGGAGAAAACCCCGATTCTGCCATCCGCCAGCTCAACCAAACGAATGTCCTTCATATAATCAGGTCCCGTTGTAAAATACCGCAGCTCATTTAAATCCTGTCCCCGGAAAAAGTATCCATAATAGGTATCCAGCTTCCCGCAATCCAATCTTACATGGGTACCGCCAAGTACAATTTCATCCTTTACCTTGGTGATGTATGGATCCTCCAGCCAGTAAATCATGGAGTTTTCCACTAACGCCCATTCATCCTGCTGTACCTCCGTAAAAAGCCGAACCACCGAACGCATCCATTCTGCTCTCCGTTCCACACGGCCAAACATATATCTTTTCCCATCCCACGTAAATGGAATGCTGCAGTTATATACATCCCAGCCATCTACTCCAGAAAAATGCAGCAGCGCACTTTCCCCAGTCACAAAGGTCCGTTCAAAATCCTTTCTCATATCAAGCATATTCATCCAGACTGCCTCCTTTTTTCTATTGCATTTGGTACATTATATACATTTAATCTTACCATAATTGCATCTCATTCTTCAACCTGTTTAACCTCGAATTTTCGCAAAAAAACACCGCTGCCCTTGACCCATATATACCAGCTTATAAACTGATGCCCTTTCGCTCCTACTCACTTCGCAGTGCCTCGACCGGATCTTTCCGCGCGGCAGCTGATGCCGGGAACAAGCCAGAAATAAAGGCCAGCAGCATACTAATACTGATAAGAATCAACGCTGCATTTATTGGGAGCTGGGCAATATTTTTGATTCCCAGCTTATTATAAACAATGATATTGGCAATAAAACTAATTAGATATGTCACACCAACACCCAACACTCCGGCACCAAAACCGATAATCATGGTCTCCGCATTGAATACCCGGCGAACATCACGCTTGCTGGCCCCAAGAGCCCGCAGGATACCGATTTCTTTTTTTCGCTCCAATACTGAAATATAGGTAATAACTCCTATCATTATCGAAGAAACAACAAGAGAGATTGCAACAAAGGCAATCAGCGCGTAGCTGATCGTATCAACAATATCCGTAACGGATGACATCATCGCACCAATAAAGTCGGTGTAGCTGATAACCTTCTCCTTGTCACCCGATGCTTCCTTTTGATTGTTATAGTCTTTCAAAAAAACTTCTATTTCTGACTTGGCATTAAAATTTTTTGGGTAGATGTTAATTTGCACTGGATGGTCAACCGCAGCATACCCCAGCTTCTTCAAGTTGTTCTCATAAGTGCTGGCTTCCTGATTCATCATGGTTGTCATCAGTTCCATAATCTCATCCTCTGACATACTCACCTGAAAGGCAGCAGCAAATGCCTCCTGATTAATCCCAATTGCTTTTTGTAACTGTTCTGGCAGCTGCTTCATGGACGTCTCCATCTGGCTTTGCAACTGGGACTGCAACTGTCCCCCAAACTGGCTCATCTGGCTTGCCATTGCACTTTGAATCTGCGTCTGCAGCTGACTTACCAACAGCGCCTGCAGCTTCGCTATCTGACTTTGCATCTGACTTTGCATCTGACTTTGTAACTGGCTTTGTAGTTGACTCTGTAGCTGACTCTGCATAGAAGATATTACCTGTTCCATATACATTTGCATCGTTGTTTGCAGATATTGTGTCATCACTTCATTGACCGGCCCATCAGTCTGGGAAAAATCGTTCAGTTGACCAATTTCCTCGGCAATCTGTGCCTGGACCTCTGGTTTACTCAAATATTCCTGAAGATTAGCCATAATTTGAATTGGATCCTGGATGCCCTGAGCCATCTGCGCCGCTACGAATTCCTGGAACACCTGGAGCACAATCTCATTCAGCGCTTCCACGGAAATATCCGCCGGCTCAGCCAAAGAAGGGATCAGTGCACTTAAATCCATTTCCGGCATCTCGATATCCGCCATATCAATGGGCAAATCATTCAAGTCAGATAAATCAAGACCGGATAAATCAAAATCGGATAAATCAATGCCGGATAAGTCAAGATCGGATAAATCAAGACCTGACATATCAAAACCTGACATATCCACACCTGCCATATCACCCAAGTTTGAAAAGTCAAGATTTACCTTCGATTCATCAATGGTAAATGCATCTTTGATTTTGGTTTCATCAATTGCAATTAAATCAGCAAAATCAAAGGCGGACTTTGAATTTTCTTCCTTTTCTTCCACAAAAGTCTTCGCGGTTAATACATTTACCTCTGATTTTTCAAGTTGTTGCCTGACAATATCCGTGGTGACAGCAGTTTCCATCAAATGCAGAACCAGTTCCGGAGTGTAGTTGATGCCCGAAGACAACGAGGTCGCTGCAGTATCAGAATCTGATTGCACCACTCCGACTATTTTCAAATCAAATCCTTCGTCCACGATCTTTTTCATAAATTCAGCATTGTCTGAACGATCAACCCAAACACTATATTTATCATCGTATTGATAGCGCATTGCGGGACTGACTACTTTAAACTGCGCAGCCATCAAAGCTTCATATGTCAGACCGATTTCGCCTGTTTCTATTTTCGCCTCTTCCTCTGGATTGCTGAGCAGAGAGGATAGCATGTCTTTTAATTCTCTCCGTTCTCTGAGACCCATTGTATAAAGCACATAATCGGAAATACTTCCATCTGGCATCAATACCAGAACGGCTTCATCATAATTTTCCGGCCAACGCCCAGCCTTAATCTCATACTGGTAGTCGTACATTTCCCTCGCACCTGGCAATTCATGAAAAACATTCATCCCTGAGAAGCTGCCGCCACCAAACATAGAAGCCATTGCATTACTGCCGCCAATGCCATAACTGCTTAGCAGGGCATCCGGACTTACCTGATCGGCTCCCTCTTCCGTATTATTTAAGTAAATCTGGGGAGTGATATCATATATATACTGAATTGCCTTAATGTAAGGATTGATGCTCGCCTCATTTTGCTCCATATAGGCTTTTAAAGATTTCAAGTCATTCTTATTCTGGCTCTTAAAGAGATTCTCAATAATTTTACGTTCTTTAATTGTTACAACCTTCTGATTCTCCCTATCCTGACCTTCCTCGGCGGTCACTGTATCCTCTTCCCCTTCGCCAAAATTGGCGAACAGGCTGTTCAGATTAATCCCGGTCTCCTGAATGCTGAGGGGATAGCTACTCATGGTCTCTTCTTCGATGTTCTCAATGTAGGCGTTGATGCCACTGGCTAGGGCCAGAATCGCAGCAATACCAATGATTCCAATCGAACCAGCCAGCGACACTACAAACGTGCGGCCCTTCTTTGTCATTAGATTACTAAGTGACAGAGAAATCGCCGTAAAAAGCGACATGCTAACCTTTCGCGGGGCAGCACCAGGTCTTTGTTCTTCTTTCTTCGGATCCAGCGGATTGGTATCGTCAACTACCTGACCATCATGCAGCCGAATAATGCGATTGGCATATTCATCAGCCAGTTCCGGGTTATGTGTTACCATAATAACCAGCCGTTCCTCCGCAATTTGACGCAAAAGCTCCATAACCTGTTTACTGGTTTTGGTATCCAGCGCTCCGGTGGGCTCATCGGCCAATAAAATCTCCGGATCATTAATTAATGCCCGGGCTATGGCGACTCGCTGCATTTGGCCGCCACTGAGCTGGTTCGGCAGCTTTCGGACATGATCCCCCAGACCAACATCGCATAGAGCTTTCGTGGCCCGTTCTTTACGCTCTGCCGGAGAAACACCGCTGAGGGTTAATGCCAGCTCCACATTAGCCAGAATTGACTGATGTGGAATCAGATTATAACTCTGGAAAACAAAACCGATACGATTGTTCCGATAGGTATCCCAGTCGCCTGATTTATATTTTTTTGTTGATATCCCATCAATTTCCAAATCTCCTGAATCATAATGATCAAGTCCGCCAATGATGTTTAACATTGTTGTTTTGCCGGACCCTGAAGGTCCTAAAATGGCTGCAAACTCATTGTTTCGAAACGATACCGAAACTCCGTCCAGAGCAGTCTGGGTAAAGTCAAAGGTTTTATAGGCTTTTCGTATTTCTGTCAATTTTAACATAAGTTTTCTGCTCCCATAATTTATGCACTGCTATAATTCTATTTCCACTCACTTTTGTGTACATTGATTATATCAGATTCCCCCGCCGTTCACCACATTTTACCAAAATTAAATCAGCTCCTCAATTGGCATATGCACCTTTTTATCTTCATTTTCTCCACTACAGCGTTTAAGAATCATCGCTGTAAACCGCATAATGTGATAGCTTAATCCATATACATATGGTACAATAAGACATTATTTACAGCAATCATGCAGTAGCAATCAGTAGAATATTTAGAAGGGTGAGATCCATATGAAAAAAGCGAAGAAAATAGTTAAGATTTTGGCTCTGGGAATACTCCTTTTGATAATTTTGCTTGCCATCTCAATTGCTATTGGTAAAATTATTAATTCTCAAAAACACAAAATTTATTCAGACACCGGTGTTCAAAAATCTGATTACATAACGCTCGGTGGGATTGAACAGTATATACAAGTCCGTGGACAAAATACGGAAAATCCGGCAATTATTGTGTTACATGGTGGTCCCGGAAGCAATATGGCTTATTATTCATATTATTGGCAATCCGATTTGGAAGAAAACTTCACTATTGTACATTGGGATCAGCGTGGATGTGGCAATACATATTATCACAATAAGGGAAAAGCCGAAAAACCTACTTTAGATTTGTTATTATCGGATTTGGATGAATTGGTGGATTATGTTTGCGCTGAATATGACCAGGATAAGGTTATCATCATGGGGCATTCATGGGGGACTGTACTTGGTGGTATCTATGTGGGACAGCATCCCGAAAAAGTGTCTCATTATGTTGCTGTTGGACAAATGGTGAGCACCTGGGATGGTGAAGAAAAAGCAGTTAACGAAGCAATCCGTTTGGCTAATGAGGCTAACGAAGCTGTAGTTGCAGGTGAAATTGAAACGAAGTTTCAGTTAATAAGGAAAGCTGAACATTTAGATATGGCTGAGTTTATGAGTCTTAGAGGGGTAACCGGGGCTTATCTGCCAACTGGCGATAATATGTCTGCTATGAGTCAAATCCGTATGGGATTATTTTCCCCCGATATGACATTTAATGATCTGCGTTGGTTTTTGTTACCTATGACTGACTTTGAAAAATTTATGGAACCAAACAGTATTTTGTGTGATACCCTTTTTTCAGAGGGTGGTTTATCGATGTATGATTATACAACCCGTTACGAAGTTCCCGTAACCTTTATTATGGGAGATTGTGATTGGACAACACCATTTGTTAATGTAGAGGATTATATGAATACGATTTCAGCCCCACAGAAGGAATTAATCTACATAGAAAATGCTGGACATTCTCCATTTTTGGATAAACCAAAGGAGTTTTCGGAGGCGGTACAAAGGTCAATGCAATAAAGAGTACTTGCAAGATTAATTTTATACTTAACGTATACGGTAAAATGAACGGCAAAATATATCTATTGCAGAAAGGTATTGGATATGTGAGAATGTTGAAGAATTTTGATATGATATAAATATAACCTTATTTCTTTTGATGCCACTCTGATTAGCAGTTATCTTAATATGGATGGAACTTATTATCATTCTGAACTTGATATTGAAGGTGAAATATTCTCGGTTGCCGAAAGGTACTCAGAGGATTCAACTAATACCAAGTCAATTACTGGCAATTCCATGCAATTTTGTTTACATTATGGTGAAGGAAATGAAGCAAAGCTTCAAAAAGCATATGATGTTTTAAAAGACGAAGCAGAGCTTTTATTTCCTCTTGCACCATGCAATTTCAGCCCGCTTATGACAGACCTGATTGATAAATATGGTATTCGATGGTGCTTGTTTATATAAATCAAATGACACCTCAAGCCTTTCTTTAAGCGCTTTCTTCTCCTTGCAGCCTTATTTTATTATTCCCTTCCACCGCTCATCTGTTTTCAAAAATTCATACGTTTCTTCATCCCGAAAGGAATTCAGCAAATTCTTTTGCAACTCCTCAGCAAATCCTTTTGTGATTTGCTTAAACTCCATATGCTCATAGAGAATCGATTTAGAAAAATCACTTATTTTATCCACACTGGCAAGCATGCGTTCCATTGTCTCTATTGTTTTTTCCACATCTTTCTGAGCCGTTGCCAACTCAAGGATACACGACACTTCATGGTATTCGCCCATTTCAAAAATAATGGCTAACTCACCTTGTTTCTTAACTAACAAATGAGCTTTAGCCATGTCATTATCCTTCATGACCAGCATATATAAACTCTGAAATACCATGTTCATCATTTGATATCCTGAAAATAGTAATTCTTCGTATGCTTTATAAGCCTCTCTTTTACGATTTGTTTTACTATATATGACTGCCTGCTTTCTCTTTCTTTCGGGATTCTCTTTAGAAAAGTAATCTAAGTATTTCTCTGCTTTCTCGTACTGTTCTTTTCTTAAATAAAAGCCAAACAAAGAATCTGCTGCACTATTCCTAATATTTTCATCATCACTATCCAGTGCACGAACATAACAATCATTGATATAAGCATCATACTTCTCCGAATCCTGGATATCTTTTGCTAAACGCCATGCATCAAAAACCACTGCCAATTCCCATATCAGCTTTTCACAATTGGGATACTGTTCAATTCTTCCCTTTCCCCACTGAAATGCTTCTTCATATGCTTCACGTTTTAATCTTGCATCTGCTTCATAAATAATACTGTTTATCTCTTCTGCTGTGAGTACTTCCTGGAAGGATAGAAGGGTATCCAGAGTAATATCAAGCAGTCTTGCAATTGGGGCAAGCAACATAATATCTGGTTGCGAATTCCCATTTTCCCACTTATTAACTGCTGGAGCTGTCACACCCAGACGATTTGCCATTTCTTCCTGGGTTATATTTTTTCTTTTCCTGTATTCTCGAATCACTTCACCTATATGCATAAAATTGCCTCCTAACTTTAAATTCTTAATATGCAACGGCCTTTACTCTCTCAATCATACCAGGAAAAATTAGTTCTTACAATTGAATGTATGTTAATTATCAGTAAATAAATTTAACTGTTATTCACATTCTCTCAGAAGATAAAATTTCTGCCGCCCACCCTCTCTTGCTCTTGCGGTTCTGTTTTTCTGCTATTATATTTTCATTGTTCGGGGTACTAGAGTGCAAAGGGTCGATTTGTTGAGAAATTTTCTTGTGTATGCTATTCTAGCTAATAAGAAACAAAACTATATCACCAAATATATCTATAATCAAATCAATCATTTTTCTTATCCTCAAATTTGAATTTATTTATCTTTCATTGCAAAATATTCATCTTGCAAAATAGCATACAGATATTTATCACACCACTCGTGATTAAGAGCACTATTGCCACGACAACATTTAACAAAGTGTGCTTCTCTACGCATTCCTATCTTTTCCATAATTCCATATGAACCTTTATTTAATGTATTACAATCAGCAATAATTCGTCTGAGTCCAAGTGAATTAAATCCTAACTTTAATAAAGTACGACCGATTTCCGTGCCATAACCTTGTCGCCAATATTTACAGTTTATTTCCCATGCTAATTCCGCTGGGTCTTTATTGACAAATGCTAGTTCGCAAGAGCCTATGGTTTCTCCGCTTTCTTTCAACACTACCGCATACCGATAATTTATACAGGGTTTCTGAATGGCACATTTAATGCCCCATTTAATATATTGTCGAACATCTTCTTCGTTCTTAGGCTCCTTGAGCGATACTTTATATTTTCCAGGTTACTTAACATATCATAAAAAACAGAATAATCTTCCATTCTGTATTTCCTATATAATAATCTCTCTGATTCAAGTTCTATGTAATCCATAACCACACCTCTAACTTCTGATTTGTCTTTCTATTGCATTTTCTCACTATTTTTTACTAATAACCCCCTATGAATATAGCCTTCTTTTAATTCTTCTTTTTCTGGTAATGGACGTGTATCAACCATTTTATACTTCGCATATAGCCTTTTTTGAACTTTAGAGAAAAGAATCGGTAACCCAATGCAGGAATAAAAATAAGCAGTATTTTGCACTTGAAAATGAACATGTGGTTCAGATGTATTCCCAGAGTTGCCACACTTGGCGATAACATCCCCTCGTCTTACCATCTGCCCCTTTCGTACTACCGCACTCTTAGGCATAAGATGACAAATAGTACTATACTCTTTAGAAGAATGTTTAATAACAATTCGATTCCCTGCCATATCAGATATATCGGGATCGGGCTGTCCATCATCCATTATGCGAGAATCAGGAAAATTGCTCTTTATTGAAACAACTACACCATCCGCTGGTGCAAGTATG